>CAXBGV010000100.1:0-8833 GCA_963975235.1 uncultured Flavobacterium sp.
CCTATTTCTATGGTAAACGTTGGTATTGTTCTTGGGTTTGTGGTTGTGGAGGTTTAGCTGAAACAGCGGGAGATAGCTTTAGACAGTTATCCAATAAATCAGTGACAGCATGGAAAATAGAAAGATGGATGATTCACTCTGTACTGGTATTTTCATTTGTGATGACTATTGCTGTACTCTTTACCTTTTTATCTGATAATCCTGAAATTAGTTTTATCACCAAGGACCATTTTATATGGGGAACCGTTAGCTTTCTAACTGTATTTACTGGAGCATTATATATTTTTAAACGAAAAGATCTAGATACAGATGCTATTTATACAATGCTATCTCTAGTAGCTATCATCATTATCTCTTTGCTTATCAATTATTTTTCTGGTAATCGCAATATCCTGTTTATCGACGGAAACTCGTTACGCGAATGGTATGGTTTTGCTATTGGAGCCGCCTTTAGTGGTGTTGTAGGAGTTGGATTTTATCCCCTATTAGGAAACCGTGTATGGTGTCGCTTTGGTTGTCCAATGGCTGCGATATTAGGATTACAACAACGCTTATTTTCAAAATTTAGAATAACTACTAACGGCGGACAGTGCATCTCTTGCGGAAATTGCTCAACCTACTGTGAAATGGGAATTGATGTACGTAGCTATGCTCAAAAAGGAGAAAACATTGTTCGTTCTTCTTGTGTGGGTTGCGGAGTTTGTTCAGCAGTGTGCCCGCGCGGTGTGCTTAAATTAGAAAATGATTCTCCTGCTGGACGAATCAATGCAAACGAAATTCTGTTAGGTAATGACGTTAATTTGATGGACTTACTAAATAAAAAATAATAATAAAAACAATAAAATAGATTACAATAAAAAAAAAATTACAATGAAAAAAATTACACTAAAAAAAATTATTTTAACAATTTTCTTATTAGGTTTATCACTAACATCTGTTGCGCAAACGACCGAACATTTTTTTACACAAACCTCAGAGTTCTTAAAGAAAAATGTAACTCCAGAGGGTAAGGTAGATTATGCTACAATTAAAAAAAGCCCAGGAGAATTACTTTATATTCTAAGCAATATTAAAACATTAGATACTAAATTTAGTGATAAAAAGTTAGCCAAAGCTTTTTGGATTAATGTGTATAACCTACAAGTTATTAAAGCTGTAGTTGATGTTTATCCTATTGCATCGATCGAAAAAGTACCTGGTTTTTTTGATAGTGCAGCATTTACCGTAGGAAATCAGCAACTAACACTTGATGATATCCAAAATATAATTCTTAGAGATTTGTTTTTTGATCCCGCTGTAAATTTCGTATTATGTAGTGCTGCCAATGGCTGTGCTCCACTTTTAGATACTGCTTACTTACCTACTACTGTAGATGAACAAATAAAGCAACAAGCTTCAATGGTGATCAATTCTAAAAATTATTTCTTTATCAACAAGGATTTAAAACTAATTGAGTTACCTAAGATATTTGAGTGGTATAAAAAAGATTTTGCTGTCAACTATTTTAACGAAATTGATTTTATCAATTTATTCCTAAATAAAAAAATAGACAATAAACTAACCGTACAGACGTACGATTTTGATTGGTCGTTGAATGAAAAACAATAACTAAATCAAAAGTATTTGATTTAAAATAGAAACCTCATGATAAAATCCATTTTCATTTTTTGTTTACTTTACTTTTCGCTTCAATCAAGCGAAAAAACCTACCAGAAAACCTATTTTGAAAATGGTAAAATGGAATCCGAAGGCTGGATAGACCAAAATCAGAAAGTAGATTATTGGTTCTACTATTATGAGAATGGCAATAAAAAAGCTGAAGGTCATTACGAGCAAAATAAAAAATGCAAATGGTGGATTTTTTATAAATCTAACAAAGAGATTGATAAAAAAAGTGAATTCGAAAATGACTTGTTAAATGGGTTTACTATAATTTACAAAAAAAACAATATCATTCGAGCCGAAAAATATACAATGGGTAAGAAATTAAAAGAATGGAATTCACTGTCAGAATTCAAAAAAGACAATCAATTTAGCTTCTAATGAGTCATATAAAAGTAATTATACCTGCTTATAACGAAGAAAAAGCAATTGCCAACGTAATTAAAGAAATTCCTAGCCTTGTTAACGAAATTATTGTAATCAGTAATAACTCGACTGACAATACAATTCAAGTTGCAAAAGATGCAGGAGCAACGGTGTTATCTGAAAATAGGAAAGGCTATGGTTATGCCTGCCTAAAAGGTATGGATTACATTGCAGGACAAGACATAAAACCAGATATTATTGTTTTTCTTGATGGTGATTATTCAGACTATCCTGAGGAGCTACTCAAGATCATTTCCCCAATACAAAACGATGACATTGATTTTGTAATTGGTGCGAGAGTAGCACGACTGCGAGAAAAACATGCTATGACGCCTCAGCAGATTTTTGGGAATTGGCTTGCAACGACTCTAATGAAAAGTTTTTTTAGTGCGACATTTACTGATTTAGGTCCTTTTAGAGCGATAAAATACGATAAATTGCTCGCTTTAAATATGGAAGATAAAACCTATGGTTGGACAGTAGAAATGCAACTAAAGGTGCTCAAACAAAAAATGAGTTATAAAGAAATCCCAGTACGCTACAAAAATAGAATTGGTGTCTCGAAAGTATCTGGTACTATTAAAGGTACCATTATGGCCGGAATAAAAATAATAGGATGGATCTTTAAATACACCTTTAAATAATAACATGTTACAACTTTCTTATCTTATAGTAATCTTATACAGCATTTCGATTGTGCTTTTGTTTTTGTATAGTTTAGCCCATTTTAATTTATTGCTAAACTATCTTAAAAGTAAAAAACAAAAAGACCAATCCTCACAATACAATCTCGAAAACCCGAGCGAAACTCCCTTGGTAACTATTCAATTACCAATTTATAATGAAAAATACGTTGTTGAACGCCTTTTGACAACGATTGCCAAAATGAATTATCCACAAGACAAACTGGAGATCCAAGTTCTTGATGACAGCACTGATGAAAGCGTATTAGAAACGGCTCTTTTAGTGCAACAAATTGCCGCTACCGGAATTGACATTTCTCATATTCAACGAACAAAACGCACTGGCTTTAAAGCTGGAGCACTAAAAGAAGGTTTACTAACTGCAAAAGGAGAGTTTATTGCGATTTTTGATGCTGATTTTGTTCCGCAAAAAAACTGGCTCTATCAAACAATTCCCTATTTTAAGAATCCAAAAATTGGTGTCGTTCAAACACGATGGGGACATTTGAACCGCAACTATTCTGTTTTAACAAAAATTCAGGCGTTTGCACTTGATGCGCATTTTACATTAGAACAAGTAGGCCGAAATTCAAAGTTGCATTTCATCAATTTTAATGGTACAGCTGGTGTATGGCGCAAACAATGCATACTAGATGCGGGAAATTGGGAGAGTGATACCTTAACTGAGGACCTCGATCTAAGTTACCGTGCACAATTAAAGAATTGGGAATTCAAGTACTTAGAAAATGTTGTAACTCCTGCTGAACTTCCTGCAATTATTAGCGCCGCAAGATCACAACAGTTTAGATGGAACAAAGGTGGTGCCGAAAACTTTAGCAAAAATGCAAGCCGTGTTTTACAATCAAAATCTATTGGATTTAAAACCAAAGCTCACGGCATGCTGCACTTATTAAACAGCACGATGTTTTTAGCAATTTTTACAATGGCTATATTAAGTGTACCTATGTTGTACATCAAAAATGAGTATGCAGTATTTAATAAAGTTTTTGACATTTTAATTTTCTTTATTATTACATCCGTGCTGTTTTTTATCAGCTATTGGGCTACTTACAAAAGTATTCACGGAGGTGGTTTTAAAAACTTCATGAGTTATATGGGCCTTTTTATTACTTTTTACACCATTGCTATGGGATTTTCTTTCCACAATACCATTGCTGTTCTGGAAGGTTTATGGGGTAAAAAAAGTGAATTTGTACGAACGCCTAAACTTAATATTGAAGCATTAAAAGAGAAGTGGAAACAGAATAGCTATATTTCGCAAACCGTATCTAAAAATATTATCATCGAGGGCCTTTTAATTCTCTACTTTCTTTTTGCAATGTACAGCGCCATACAATTAAATGATTATAGTTTAATTGCCTTGCATTTAATGTTATTCGTAGGATTTGGTTTTGTGTTTATCAAATCAATATTAGGAAACAAATGATATATAATCAAGTAAATAAAGAGAGGACGTATGGTTTTGTAATCATAAGTCTTCTCATATATATTTACATAGCGTACTTCCTTGTTCGTTCTGAATTTATACCTTTAATCATAAGCGTTAGCGCTCTGTTTTATACGTTTATGCAAATTATAAAATTGCAAAAGGACAATTTTAAGTTTCTAACCCTAACCGCAGTGCTGTTTCAATTAGTGTTTCTATTTGCGCTGCCCAATTTATCCCAAGATTATTATAGATTTATCTGGGACGGTCACCTGCTCATACAACGGCTAAATCCTTATTTGCAGCTCCCTAAAGATCTTATTTTACAAACTAATTTTAGCCTTCCTAACAAACAGGATTTATACAATGGGATGGGAAGTTTAAGTGCACAGCATTACTCTAATTACCCTCCTGTAAACCAATTTATTTTTGCAATAGCTGCCTTTTTTAGTACTAAATCAATACTAAGCACAGTCATTGCTATGCGTATAATTATCATAGCTGCTAACATGGGAGCACTGTACTATGGTAGTAAATTGCTCGTTTTATTAGGATTAGAAAAACACCGTATATTCTATTTCACCTTAAATCCTTTAGTACTTATCGAACTTGCAGGAAACTTACATTTTGAAGGTGTCATGCTTTTCTTTTTCGTTTGGTCCATGTACCTTTTACAGCAAAATAAATGGAAAATAGCAGCTGTGATTTTAGCACTATCTATTTCCGTAAAATTATTACCCTTATTACTACTGCCTTTGTTCTTAAAAAAATTAGGATGGAGCAAAGCAATTGTTTTTTATATCATTGTGATAGGTGTTACTGTATTACTTTTCCTTCCGTTTCTTTCTAATGAATTAATCCAAAATTACAGTGAAACTATAGGCTTATGGTTTACTAATTTTGAATTTAATGCTAGTGTATATTACATCATTCGAGAAATAGGATTTTGGATTACAGGCTACAATATCATTCATGTAACGGGCAAAATTATTCCTGTTTGCATTATTTTATTTATTGCTTACCAAAGTTTAAAAGAAAAAAAGAGCAGTACAGCAGCACTTTTTAATAGCTTTCTGCTAGTGCTCACCGTTTACTTTTTTAGTTCGACTACAGTTCATCCTTGGTACGTAATAAACCTGCTTTTAATTGGGGTATTTACTAAATATAACTTTCCGGTGGTTTGGAGTTTTACAATATTTCTGAGTTACTTTGCTTATAGCAGTACGATATTTAAAGAAAACTATTGGCTAATTGCTGTAGAATACCTTTTGGTACTAGCTTATATTATTTTTGAGAAACAAAAAAGGACCAAACAAGAGCAATCAATATTGCATTCTGTGGATAAAAAAGGAAGTACATTATTCTACTAATACCAGCGAACTATGGACAATTTAGACTCCCTCCTTTCTGCTTCTGAAAAATTATTATTGAACGTAAAAATGAATTTGGATACAAAGCAAGAAGAATATTTTTTGCACGCTATAACAGACAGTCTACTAAAAGCAGTACTACAAAATGACGATGCTAAAAAAACCTTTTGGATCAATATTTATAATGCATATTATCAAATACTAGCCAATCAGTCTTTGTACAATCGCAAAAACATTTTTAGTACTAAAGTAATTCGCATTGCCTCAAATTACTTTAGCCTTGATGATATCGAACATGGAATTTTAAGAAAAAACCGCTGGAAATGGAGTTTTGGTTACTTAAAAAACCCTTATGCATCTGCTTTGCTACAAGATTTAGAAGTGAAAACAATCGATTTCCGTATTCACTTTGCTTTAAACTGTGGTGCAAAGAGCTGCCCTCCTATCGCCTTTTACAATTTCGAAAAAATAGATCAGCAATTAACTGATGCAGCGCATTCTTTTCTTGAACAAGAAACCACAGTAGACCATAATGCTAAAACCATATCGACTTCTAAATTGCTCCATTGGTATCGAGCTGATTTTGGTGGAACAAAAGGTATTAAAAAAATACTACAGGACGTCCTGAATGTAAATACTACTCCTTACAATATTAGCTTCAAGCCTTACAGTTGGGACCCGCATCTAGAAAATTATTCGTAAATTCAGTCGCGCAATTCACTTAACTAACATATTCATAATCGAATGCGTAAACAATAGCAGCGTTGCATAATCTAACATACTGCTACTATAGCAGCGCATACGCAGCGATTATGTGCCCTTAGTCGCTGCTATAATATGAATACTGAAGACCAAATTGTTTTTGTATAGATCAGCCCTAAATACCTGCAGCGAACTAATGCAGAGTTACTATTAGCAGCTGTAAAAACACTAAAATAAAAGAGCGATATCGGGTTCCAAAACAGTGCGTTTCAATCTCCGAATTAATAAAGAAATCCGAAAAAAAACTTAAAATTTGATTCCATTGCAGTTTCACCCCATAAAATAAGTAACTTTACTATTATGAAAAAAAATGCTTTAATACTCTCCATAACGCTATTAATAATTAGTAGTAGTTATGCCTTTTTTCACTTTACTACTAAAAAAGTAGTCGTTCCTCGTACCGTAAAAATAGAATTCAAAGGCATGAACTTAGTCGCTCCCATCAAGGAGCTTAGGAGTACCACTCTAGACGAGCTTCAAGCACATCACGTAAATGCAGTATCATTGATCCCGTATGCCTTTGTCGACATAGACAACGCCGCAATTCGTTACAACAACAAACGACAATGGTGGGGCGAAAAAACGGAAGGAATCATGGCTAGTAATGCACTGGCTCACGAGTATAATATGACCGTAATGCTTAAGCCACATCTATGGATAAACCATGGCTTTTACACTGGAAACCTTGACTTTGCTACTGATGCCGAGTGGGAAAAATGGGAGACCGACTATGAAAAATACATTCTCGATTTTGCACGTTTAGCTCAAACCGAAAAAATGGAACTTTTTTGTTTTGGTACAGAGTTAGGAAATTCAATTGCAAAGCGTCCGCAATATTGGTCGCAGCTAATTGTAAAAATCAAAAAAATATACACAGGAAAATTAACTTATGCTGCAAATTGGGACGATTTTGACAAAGTGCCTTTCTGGAATGAGCTTGATTACATAGGAATCGATGCGTATTTCCCCTTATCTGATGCGGTTACGCCAACCGTTGCAGAACTGAATAAGGCCTGGAAAGAACACATTCAAAAAATGGACAAGCTCCAAGCTAAAATTAACAAAAAAATACTCTTTACTGAGTTTGGCTACCGCAACTCTAATGCAGCAGCAAAAGAACCTTGGACTGAGAATCAAAACACGATGAATAATTTGGCGCAAGCCAATGCTTACGAAGCTTTGTTTCAAACGTTAAGTCAAAAAACTTGGTTTGCAGGAGGCTTTGCCTGGAAATGGTACGCAGATGAGTACCATAAGCAAAAGACAAACAATGTCGATTATACGCCACAAGGCAAGCCAGCTCTCGAAACTATTAAAAAATGGTATAAAAAGTAAAACACAATGACCCAAATTAAAACAAAACCTGTTCTTGTATTCGATGTAAATGAAACCTTACTCGATATGAAACCCTTAAAAAAAGCCATCAATACTCTTTTACAACAAGAGCAGGGTTTCCGGATTTGGTTTGGGATGCTACTACATTATTCTACAGTTTCATATAGTATCAAACAATACCATAATTTCACCACTATTGCGGCTGCAACACTCGAAATGGCGGCCACATCCCTAGAAGTAACAGTGACTCAGGAGGAAATAAAAAAAACCTTATCTATAATAAAATCACTACAAACCTACCCAGATGTTGTACAAGGGTTGCAATTACTTAAAGACAATGGTTTTCGATTAATAACACTAACCAACTCACCAGCTAGTGCATTACAACAGCAATTAAACAACTCCCAAATAACCCATTATTTTGAGCAAGCACTTAGCATCGATGAAATTGCAAAGTACAAACCAGCGCAAGAAACCTATTTGTGGGCTGCCACAAAGTTAGCCGTACAACCACAACAAATGCTCATGATCGCAGCACATGGTTGGGACATAGCAGGAGCTGCACATGCGGGCCTAGCAACTGCTTTTATAAGCCGCGAAGGGCAATCGATATACACACTAGCCGCAGCGCCAACCTTTATTGCCGCAGATATTCTCACAATAGCAAAACAACTAGTTGCAGCTTACTAGCAAAATTTTTTTTAGGGCGTGCCCATATAAACCCTTATTTCATGGGTTTATATGGGCGGGCTATTCGTTACAAGTCCTCAACAAGTGCAGCTAAGGCTTTACTTGTTTGTGGGCTTTTCACTGCTATCCCTCACGCAAACCTATGTTATACTTCACGATGAAAAAAGAAAGAAAAAACTGAGCAGCAATTCTCAAAGATTAAAAAAGAGACGTATATTTGATGCTATGCACAAGTTGGGCAACACATTAAACCAAAATGCGAATGAAAAAAGTATCAATACTAATTTTTTTTAGTCTAATTTCTTGTAGTACGAATTTTGTCCGAATTGAAAATGGTTTTACTAAAATTAACGATGAATATCTAGATAGAAATAAACTAATCGAACAGATAAAACCAAATAAAGATTATATCTATTGGGATTATGCTACATTCAGACCCGATTTATATAAAAATAAAA
>CAXBGV010000101.1:0-8801 GCA_963975235.1 uncultured Flavobacterium sp.
TTGAATTTTGCTTTTCCATATTGCAAATTTAAATCAATTTTATAAAAAATAGTGATGATTTATTGATTTGTTCCTACATTTGTATCCTATGCTTAAAACAATCACAATATTAAACAAAAGAGCTCGATTTGATTATGAAATCATCGAGAAATTTACTGCTGGAATAGTGTTAGCAGGAACTGAAATAAAATCGATCCGTTTAGGGAAAGCAAATATAACTGAAAGCTTTTGCGAGTTTAGCAATAATGAACTTTTTGCTATCAATACTTATATCGAAGAGTATGCCTTTGGAAATCAATTTAATCACAAAGCGCGTAGCGAACGCAAATTACTTTTGAATAAACGAGAATTAAAAAGTTTGGCTCGCAGTGTACAAGCCAAAGGATTAACTATTGTACCCTTAAAACTATTTACCAATGAAAAAGGGATGGCCAAGCTAGAAATAGGACTTTGCCGTGGTAAAAAAACCTACGATAAGCGAGAATCTTTAAAAGAACAAGACACTAAAAGAGATTTAGATCGAATAAAAAAGGTATACAATAACTAGATAAATTGAGTACTTTTATATGAAAAGTACTTTTTTTTCAGGATTTTCGTTGACTAAAATTGTCAAGACATTAATTAGAATAGCTGTTGAAAAATTTACTTAAAAATGCTCGAGAACAAAAGCAACTCAAAACGAGAGAACTCGCTCAATTGGTAGCAATCGATCAAGCTCTAGTTAGTAAATTTGAAAACGGATCTCGTAGACCTACTAAAGAGCAGGTCCTCAAGCTAGCCTCAATTTTGGAGATTGACTTTGAAACGATGATGATCCTCTGGCTAAAAGAAAAAATAATTCATGAAATAGGTGATGAAAAATTAGCTTTGCAAGCCTTAAAAGAAGCCCAAGAAGAGATAAAAAAACTACAAAATACTTCTGTAAACAGTATCTCTCCAGCATTACAGCAACTTTTAGAAGAAGTTGATCTTTTGAAGGCAAAGTTGGATAAATTTCGTCAGTTTGAATCTAATAAAGTTACACAAACACTCGATTTGGAATTTACTTTTGAGACTAATCGTCTTGAAGGCAACACACTAAGTTTGCAAGAAATAGAACTTGTTATCATCCAAGGATTGACTATTGCTGGTAAAACGATGAAAGAACATTTAGCCGTTATTAATGATATAGAAGGTATTGGATACATCAAAAGTTTAATTGAGAAAAATACTGCTTTTCAAGAAAAAGAATTACTTGCTATTCATCACTTGCTCGCCCGGGGAATTCAACTTGATGATGCGGGCAAATACAGAAAAACCGAAACAAATAGTGACGCTGAAAACTTGCCAACAAATCATCCAAACCAATTAACGAAAGTAATGGCGGATTTTTTTAATTGGTATGAAAATCACAAAAACACTATTCACCCCTTACTATTGGCAGCTGAAACACATTTAAGACTTATATTGATACAACCTTTTGAAACCACTAACGGCAAGGTCGCTCGACTAGTGCAAAATTGGATTTTATTGCAACATGGCTATGTAATGGCTAATAATAAGGGAGATAGTTACAATAGTGAGAAATACCAAAACGCCATTCTTCTCACGCAAAGTACTGGCAACAATGAAAATTTTTTATTGATTGTTGCGCAAACTGAAAAGGAATGCTTAGAGCGATATATTAGTCTAATAGCACAATAAAAAAACCATTCTGCTTACGAATGGTTTTTTTGTTAGTTTTTATCTTCAAGTAGCGGAACAAATCGAAATTCGCCCAGCTCATGTTTCTCAAATTGAGTTTCATTTTTACGAATCAGTAACGTCATAATTTGCACATCTTCGCCCAAAGGAATAACTAGCCTACCTCCTATTTTTAATTGTGCCATTAATGGTTTTGGAATTAATGGTGCTCCAGCAGTAACTATTATACTATCAAACGGAGCATAAGTAGGTAACCCTTTATATCCATCACCAAAGGTAAGATGCTTTGGCCTAATACCTAATTTAGGCAACAAAACAGACGTTTGCTTAAAGAGTTCATTTTGCCTTTCGACGCTATAAACCTTTGCGCCCATCATACATAAAACCGCTGTTTGATAACCCGATCCAGTACCAATTTCTAGCACTTTATGATCTTTTTTAATTTGCAAAAGCTCGGATTGAAAAGCAACAGTGTAAGGTTGCGATATCGTTTGTCCAGCGCCTATAGGAAAAGCTTTATCTTGATAGGCATAATCCTCAAAACTTGAATTTAAAAAAAGATGTCTCGGTATCTTTTTAATAGCTTCTAGCACATTAACATCTGTGATTCCCTTCTGCTGCAAAACACTTACTAATTGATTTCTAAGGCCTTGATGTTTTGCTGTATCTTTCAAAATTAAAATTTTATTTTTTTGTAAAATTAGAAGTTAAAATCTCAAAAAACAAGTTGCAAAATTCAAATGAACATATTAACATATTAATCTAGAATTTGGGATTCTAAAAAACAGAAATTTAATTTTAATTGCTATTTTTGTGGAAAGAACATTATTATGCTAAAAATTGGAGTATTAGGTGCTGGTCACTTAGGAAAAATACATTTGCGTTTATTACAACAATCTGAAAAATATGAATTAGTTGGGTTTTACGATCCCAATCAAGAGAATGCTGATAAAATAGCAAAGGAATTTGGATACAAACACTTTAGTACAATCGCAACTCTTATCCATGCTGTAGACGTGATTGATATTGTTACACCAACTTTGTCGCACTATAAATGTGCTAAAGTTGCCATCAAATCAGGGAAACACGTTTTTATTGAAAAACCTATTTCTAACACCCTTGAAGAAGCCGAAGAAATCATCGCTTTAGCAAATGAATACAAAGTTAAAGGACAAGTGGGCCACGTAGAACGCTTTAATCCAGCTTTCATCGCTACCAAAAATATGATTGAAAACCCAATGTTTATCGAGACGCATCGATTAGCTGAATTTAATCCTCGTGGTACAGATGTACCTGTAGTTTTAGATCTTATGATCCATGATATCGATGTGATTTTAAGCGTAGTAAAATCAAAAGTAAAAAACATTAGTGCCAGCGGTGTTTCTGTAATTAGTGACACTCCAGATATTGCAAACGCTAGAATCGAGTTCGAAAATGGTTGCGTAGCTAATCTTACCGCTAGTAGAATATCTATGAAAAATATGCGTAAAACACGTTTTTTTCAAAAGGATGCCTACATCTCTGTTGACTTCCTCGAGAAAAAATGTGAAGTAGTAAAAATGAAAGATGCTCCCGAAGTTCCTGGTGATTTTGATATGATTTTGCAAAATGCCGAAGGTGTAAAAAAACAAATTTACTTCTCTAATCCAGATGTAGAGCAAAACAATGCTATACTAGACGAACTAGAGACGTTTGCAGATGCTATTACAAATGACACCACACCTATAGTGACACTAGAGCAGGCAACTGAAGCACTTAAAGTTGCTTATCAAATCATTGATTGCTTCAAAAAATAAAAACAAATTCGAATTTAAAAGTTAAACGAGAAGACTTTAAAATTAAATATACAATAAATGAAAATAATAGCTGTAATAGGTGCAGGAACAATGGGTAACGGAATTGCCCATACATTTGCACAAAGCGGATTTACCGTAAAATTAATTGATGTTTCTGAGAAATCACTAGATAAAGGAATGGCGACCATAGCTGCAAATTTAGATAGAATGGTTTCAAAAGGGACGATCACTGAAGAGGATAAAGCCAAAACGATAACAAACATAATAACATATACTGATATTAAAGATGGTGTGGTAGGTGCTGATTTAGTTGTTGAAGCAGCTACTGAGAATGTAGAGCTTAAACTAAACATCTTCAAACAATTGAATGATGCTTGTGCTCACAACACTATTTTGGCTACAAATACATCTTCTATATCCATAACACAAATTGGAGCGGTGGTGTCACATCCTGAGCGCGTTATTGGTATGCACTTTATGAACCCAGTGCCAATCATGAAGTTAGTGGAAATTATTCGTGGTTACAACACTAGTGACGAGGTGACGAAGACGATCATGTCATTATCTGAAAAACTAGGAAAAACACCTGTAGAAGTAAATGACTACCCTGGTTTTGTGGCTAACAGAATTTTAATGCCCATGATCAATGAAGCCATCGAAACGCTATACAACAAAGTAGCTGGTGTTTACGAAATAGACACAGTGATGAAATTAGGTATGGGACATCCTATGGGACCTTTGCAGTTAGCCGATTTTATTGGTTTAGATGTATGTTTGGCTATTTTGAATGTAATGTACGACGGCTTTAAGAACCCTAAATATGCCCCTTGCCCACTCTTAGTAAATATGGTTCGGGCAGGAAAGTTAGGAGTCAAATCTGGCGAAGGATTTTATGATTACAGCGAAAGCAAAAAAGCAGAAAAAATTTCGAAACAATTTATCTAGTTTAAAAAATCCAAGAGCAGCGAGAACAAAAACGGTATTTGCTGCTCTTGTGCTTTTGAACCAAACCTACTATGGCAAAAATAATTCCTTTTGAAGCGGTTCGACCTACTAGAGATAAAGTTTGTTTAGTAACCTGCCGTTCTTATGAAGAATATGTAACAGCAGAATTAGCTGCTCAATTAGATTTTAATCCTCTGTCTTTTTTACATGTCATAAAACCTGCATACAACAATCAGGAAACGGTAACCTTTGAAAAAAGATACCGTCAAGTTCAACAAAAATACCAAGATTTCAAGACTGAAAACATCTTGGTAAAAGATAACCAACCTGCAATTTACATTCATAAAATTGTTACTAAAACGCAGTCCTACACGGGAATTATCGTAGGTACATCTATTGCTGATTACTGTAATAATACAATTAAAAAGCATGAAGAAACGCTTGCTTTCAGGGTACGTTTACTCAAAGAGTACATGCATCATTCAGAATTCAATACGGAACCTGTTTTGATTACTTACCCTGATAACCAGCAAATCGAAAATTGGATTTTTAATCAAACTAGTAAATTAGCAGACTTTGAATTTTCGACAACAAAAAAAGAAATCAATTACCTTTGGAAAATAGATGATGCAACAGAAATCAGTTGGATCCAAAATATTTTCTCTGAAATTGACTCCTTATACATCGCTGACGGTCACCATCGTTCAGAAGCCGCTCGATTATTATCAGAAGAAAATCCTAATGACTATAATAAAGCGCATCTATTAAGCTATTTAATTGCTGAAAACAACATCAAAATATATGAATTCAATAGACTAGTTAAGGATTTAAATGGACTTAGTAAAACAAGCTTTATAACTGAGTTAACTAAAAAGTTTATTGTAGAAAACAAAAACCAACAACCCTACCAACCTACAACCAATCATGAATTTGGTATGTATTTAGATAATGAATTTTACCGCTTAGAACTTAGAGAGCATATCGTAGACACAACCAATGCACTGGAGAATTTAGATACACAAATCTTATTTACAACTGTTTTATTTCCTCTTTTGAACATCGAGGATTTACGCAACGATGAAAGAATTGAATATTTATCTGGCAAGCAGTCTATTTTAGAATTAAAAAAACAAATCGATGAAGGGGAATTTGAAGTAGGTTTCATTCTCTATCCTTCAAACATCAATGAGATAAAAGCCTTAGCTGATGATAACTTGATTATGCCTCCAAAAAGCACCTACATTGAACCTAAATTTAGAAGCGGAATAGTGATTTATGAACTGTAACGTAACAAAAAATAAAAAAAGTAAACAATGGCAATAGTAACAAATATAAAAGCAATTAAAGCTTCACTTACTGAAAACGTAACATTGGTAGCTGTTTCAAAAACTAAACCTGTTTCTGATTTAATGGAAGCATACGAGGGTGGTCAGCGTATTTTTGGTGAAAACAAAATCCAGGAAATGGCAGACAAATGGGAACAAATGCCCAAAGACATTCAATGGCATATGATTGGACATGTGCAAACCAACAAAGTAAAATACATGGCTCCCTTTGTACAATTAGTACATGGTGTAGATAGCCTAAAGCTGTTGCAAGAAATAAATAAACAAGCAGCAAAAAATGATCGCGTAATTGATTGTTTATTACAAATGCATATCGCCGAAGAAGAAACAAAATTTGGTTTAGACCAAGATGAATTAGATACTATTTTGACTTCGAATACATTACAAGAAATGGAAAATATTAAAATTGTAGGACTGATGGGAATGGCTACTTTTACAGAGGATCAAAATCAAATTAAAAAGGAATTCCTGCATTTAAAAAATATTTTTGACACTGTAGCACAGCAAAAATCACCCAATTGTCAATGGAATATCCTGTCTATGGGAATGTCTGGTGATTATCCCTTAGCAATTGAGTGTGGCAGTACCATGATTCGTGTTGGAAGCAGTATATTTGGTGGCAGAAATTAGTCTATCAGCAAAAAAAGTTAGCTTGTAGACTTTTTGTAGAGACGATACACCACATCACCCCCTATTTTAAATAAAATAATTTGTACGCAATATTAGATATAGAAACCACTGGCGGTCAGTTTAACGAAGAAGGAATTACTGAAATCGCAATTTATAAATTTGATGGACACGAGGTTGTCGATCAATTTATAAGTTTGGTCAATCCTGAAATTCCAATTCAACCATTTGTTGTAAAACTAACAGGCATCAATAATACCATGCTAGTCTCTGCTCCTAAGTTTTTTGAAGTAGCAAAACGAATCATAGAGATCACTTCGGATTGCATTATTGTAGCACACAACGCTTCTTTTGATTATCGCATTCTTCGAACAGAATTTAGACGTTTGGGATACAATTTTGAAGCAAAAACACTGTGCACAGTCGAACTAGCAAAAAAATTAATTCCTGAACAACCTTCGTACAGCCTAGGAAAACTTGTTCGCGCCTTAGGAATCCCAATGGCCGATAGACATCGTGCTAGCGGAGACGCCATTGCGACTGTTAAGTTATTTAAAATGCTTCTTGAAAAAGATGTAGAAAAAACTATCATTACTGATTATATCAAAACCGAAATTGAAAAGGGAATATCTCCAAAATTAACGGAGATCATCTCTAGCTTACCATCTCGTACTGGTGTTTACTATATTCATGACGAAAAAGGAAATCTGATTTACATTGGCAAAAGCCGAAACATCAAAAAAAGACTCAATCAGCATTTTACGGGAACAAACGCTAAATCTAAAAAAATACAAGCTTTGGTCTTTCGAGTTACCTATGAAGAGACGGGTAGCGAACTAATAGCCTTACTTAAAGAAAGTGAGGAAATAAAAATAAACAAACCATTGCTAAACAGAGCACAAAGGAAAAGTATTTTTCAATGGGCACTCTACTCAGAGCTAGATAATAACGGGTATCTTAACTTAAAACTACAAAAAGCAGACGGTCGCAAAAAAGAGATAACTTCCTTCTCTACTCTGCAAGAGGGCAAGAACGCGCTATTTAGAATCACTGCTGAATATAAATTATGTCAAAAATACACAGGCTTATATCAAACTAGTAAAGAATGTTTTCAATACACTATAAAGGAATGTGACGGTGCTTGTGTTGGGATTGTAACTCCTCATGAATACAACTTGAGAGTAAACGAATTTATCACTAAAAACAGTTTCGAAAATAAGAACATGGTTATTGTAGATAAAGGGCGTACCATTAATGAGCGTAGTGCCGTTTTAATTGAAAACGGAATCTATAAAGGGTACACATTTTATGATTTGAATTATCAAGTACATAAGATTGATATTCTTAGAACCATTATCATTCACATGCAAAACAATCGTGATACAAGGAATATCATACAAAATCATCTGCGAAGAAATAAAATGCATAAGATTATCAAGTTTTAGTATAAACCTAAATTAACTTCTTATGAGCAGTTTAAAAATGAATTTTCTAAACTTTAAGCGAAAAACACACATCATTATATATGGTACTAGCACTAAGGCGGGACGATTATTTGATTTAATTTTATTAGGACTCATCCTCCTTAGCGTCCTCCTCGTTATGATGGAGACCGTAAGAGGTTTTGATAGCAAATACCACGACCATTTAGTCCTAATTGAATGGATAATTACCGGCTTATTCACCATCGAGTACCTACTAAGAATTATAAGCATACAAAAACCTTGGAGTTATATTTTTAGTTTCTACGGCATCATAGACCTACTTGCCATTTTACCAATGTATTTATCCTTATTTTTCATTGGCACAAGTGTTTTTAGTGTAGTTCGCGCCCTCCGACTGCTACGATTATTCAAAATTCTAAATAATCCCCAATTTACGAACCAATCACTTCATCTCAAAACAGCGATAAAAGCCAGTCAAGGAAAAATAGTAGTTTTTATTTATTTTGTATTAATAAGTACCATAATTATAGGTTCTATAATGTACTTAATCGAAGGAGAGCAAAGTGGCTTTACCAGTATTCCTGCAAGTATCTACTGGACTATCGTAACGCTAACCACAGTAGGCTATGGCGACATTTCACCAGTAACACCACTTGGTCAATTTATAGCCTCTTTTGTAATGATTTTAGGTTACGGTATCATTGCCGTTCCCACCGGAATTGTAACTGCTGAAATTACTAAAAATGTACATCAAAATAATCAAAACGAACATAATGAAGTATGCAAAGGATGCGGAACAACGATTTATCCTCATAAAGCGAACTACTGCTCGAATTGTGGAACTGCTGTAAAACAAAATAAAAATTAGAAGCCACTCCAGCTATCCACTGCAACTCCTCCTGTTGCCATTGTATTTCTAGCGTATAAAAGGAGCTTCTTAGGTCGCTCTTTTACACTTA
>CAXBGV010000102.1:0-8797 GCA_963975235.1 uncultured Flavobacterium sp.
GGTGCAATAGGATTACAACCTAGCCGACTCTTCAACCCTAAATTTGGATGGGAAACCAATAGAAAATTTGAAATAGCGCTCGAAACTGGTTTTTTCAATGATCGTATATTTTTGACTACAGCTTGGTACAACAACCAATCATCAAACCAACTAACGGGCATACCATTACCTGGTACAACAGGCTTTTCTAGCTTACAAGCCAATCTTGATGCCACAGTACAAAATAGAGGTTTGGAGCTGACACTGCGCACTGTGAACTTTCAAAGAAAAAATTTCTATTGGAGTACGAATATCAATTTTACGATTGCCCAAAATAAGCTATTAAAATTTCCAGATCTAGAAAGCTCTACTTATGCCAATCAATATGTTATTGGTCAAGCACTCAACATTCAAAAAGTATATCATTTTACAGGAGTTGACCCGCAAACGGGCGTCTACACTTATGAAGATGTAAATGATGACGGACAGCTATCCAGTAATGAAGATAAACAAACCATAAAAGATTTTAGTCCTAAATTTTATGGTGGTTTACAAAATACTTTTAAATACCAACGCTGGCAATTGGATTTTCTATTTCAGTTTGTAAAACAAATAAATTACAATGAATCTATTTATTTTGGAGTACCAGGATCAGCAGGAAATCAGCCTAAAGCGGTATTAAACCACTGGCAACAAATTGGTGATAATAAACCCTACCCAATCTATACTGATGGATCAAATAGTGCTGCTATGGATGCCTACTACAAATATTTTGAAAGCGACGGAGTTATTAGCGATGCTTCTTTTATTCGGCTTAAAAACATTTCATTACTGTATGAATTACCATTTAAAGATTTGCAATGCAAAGTATTCTTTGAAGGACAAAATGTCTTAACATTTACAAAATATGCTGGAGCAGACCCTGAGTTTAAATCATCTGGTTATCTACCACCGCTGCGTGTTCTTTCAGCAGGAATTCAGTTTAGTTTTTAATTAAAAAATATAAAACAATGAAAAAATTCAATATCAATACTATGCAATCCAAAAATTTTACCTCGGCAATCAGAGTAAGTATTTTTGCAGTATCCTATCTGATCGTTTTGGCAATCAATAGTTCTTGTGATAATTTTGTAGAAGTAGAATTACCTAATTCACAACTTACTGCTAACGCTGTTTTTGAAGAAAAAGCTACAGCTAATGCTGCCATGACCGATATTTATTCAAAAATAAGAGATGCTGGTTTACTCACGGGCTCAGCATCAGGACTTTCCCATTTACTTGGAAACTACACTGATGAACTCAAATTTTATGGGGATCCACAAAATGGTACAACTGCCTTTTACAACAACTCACTAATTGCCTCCAATTCCGATATAAAAGGATTATGGGATAGCACTTACAATCAAATTTATGCTTCCAACGCTGTTATCGAAGGGATAGATAAATCTGTTACTTTATTGGATACGGACAAAAAACAATTGAAAGGCGAAGCTCTCTTTATACGAGCGTTACTTCACTTCTATCTCACCAATTTATTTTATGATGTACCTTACATAACTACAACTGACTACAAGCAAAATAGTCAGGTAAAAAAGAGTACTCCCTCTTTGGTCTACGTTAACGCTAAGAAAGATTTGGAACAAGCGATACAACTTCTACCAGAAAATTATGTTTCTGAAGACCGTGTGCGTCCTAATCAATTTACTGCTCACGCATTGTTGTCGAGAGTTAATCTCTATGCAGGATTGTGGGACGAAGCATCTAACGAAGCATCGGCAGTATTAAACAATATAGGACTATATACCATTGAAGAGGATCTTGATAAAGAATTTCTCAAAGAAAGTACGTCCACTATTTGGCAATTAGCTCCCGCTTTCTTTGGAGGAAACACTTTAGAGAGCGGTACTTTCATTTTTACGATTGGACCACCGCCGTTGTCAGCACTCACTGATGATTTACTATCTAGGTTTGCAGCAAATGACTTACGAAAAACACATTGGATAAAAGCGGTTACCGATGGCACTACGACTTGGTACCATCCTTACAAATACAAAAATTCTGACACTAATTCATCAACTGAATATTCTATCATTTTCCGTCTTGCCGAACTCTATCTAATCCGAGCGGAGGCAAGAGCACAATCAGGCGATTTAATAGGGGCTAAAGAAGATCTGAATAAAATAAGAACTAGAGCTGGTCTAGCTAATACATCAGCACTAACACAAGTAGAAATCCTAGATGCAATATTGCAGGAAAGAAGACTAGAATTATTTACCGAGTTCGGACATCGTTTTTTTGACTTGAAACGCTATAATAAAATTCAGTCAGTGCTATCTGCGGCAAAAACGGGTTGGGATACTCACGATGCTCTATTTCCTATTCCACAAGTAGAACTGGGTCTAAACCCCAATTTAAAACCACAAAATTCGGGATATTGATGAACCTAATTATTTACAACAGCAGAATAATTTTAATTAGTGTTATTTTGTTTTTGATGACCTGTCTGGTAAACGGACAGGTTAAAAAAACAAAAAAACTCACCGAGGCAGACTTTCATTTGTAGAGTACGGTAAAAGGAGAGGCAATTTCAGATTATGGCAATTGGATTAGCTATTCCGTCAGTTATGAATCAGGATTGGATACACTTTACATTAAAAACACGAACAAGGAAAAGAAATACGCTTTTGCGAAAGGCTACAATGGAAGATTCCGTACTGAGGATTGGTTTGGATGTATAACAGCAGAAAACCGCTTCCAGTTGATTAATCTAAAAACAAGTGAAATTCAGTACAGCACTGACGTAAAGTCTTTTTCATTTTCAAATGATGGTCGATATGTAATTTTGTTTTGTACAGAAAAAGAAGGTAAAACAAAAATTGTCATCAAGGATCTTATTGGAAATATAGTGGAGCTTACTAATCATGTAACTTCCTACAAGTTTAGTCCAAAGGATAATGTACTTGCATATTGCACATCAGAATCCATCAACAATACAGTTGGCCTGCTCCATTTGGGAAAAGAAATAACCCAAACGACAGTAGTTCAAAATAAAGGCAGATCATTTGAAAATGTAATCTGGGAGGCTGAGGGCAAATCAATCGCTTTTGTTAGTAGGTTAAGCTCTGCAGAACCGTTTACTGCAGATACAGTTTGGTTTTATCAACTTGAAGGAAAACAACTTTTTCAGTACGATACTACATTGGAAAAAACATGGGACAAAGATAACATACTGGATGCCAATTACACTTCATCACTTGGGATTTCAAATGATGGAATACGAGTATTTTTTATGATTAAAAAAAAGACTGATCTACAACTTATCCAAAATGATTTAGCTGTTCAAGTTTGGAATGCAAAGGATAAAGAACTGTTTCCTTTTCGTCAAAGTTATGGAACAACTCAAAATAGCTCAAGGCTAGTATACTGGGAACCTGAAAACAATTTTTTTTCGCAGATTGGCGATGAGAGCCATTCTGTTGCTCTCATGTGCAGTAATGAGCAGTTTGCCCTTGTTTATGATCCAGATGCCAACAAACCAACTTTTAAGCAAGAGGCCGACAGGGATTATTATTTATTAGATTTAAAGAAAGGCACCAAAATTTTATTTTTAAAACAGCAGTCAGCTAACATTGGTAAATTATATTTTTCACCATCAGGGAAGTACATAGCATATTTTAAAGAACATCATTGGTGGACTTACAGCTTTGAAACTGGTATGCACAACAATATAACACGAAATACCGCTGTTCCTTTTTATGATGTATCCAATGATGAGCCCGACGATCCAAATCCCTATGGATATGTTGGATTTACGGCAAATGATGAATCTATAATACTTTATGATCAGTTTGATATCTGGCAATTTGAAATCAATAGTGCATATGCTAAAAAGCTAACCTTTGGTAGAGAAAATGAACAGATTTTTAGAATAGTCGATACTAGTAAACAGCACGCAGATGGTTTTGTATCCAAGAGCAAAGTAGTTAATCTTGACGCGGACATAATATTGAAAATACAAACAATTAATAATGATAAATCTGGGTATTTTATTTTAGATAACAAGCAAAAGTTACAGCCAATAGTCTATCAGCCAAAACTGGTTGGCGCCCTATTTAAGGCTAAAGAACATAATTCTTTTATGTATATGCCGGAAGATTTTAATTCCCCTCCTACTTTAATTGTCAAAAAAAGTAATGAGAAGGCGAAAATAATAGTTAAAAGTAATCCGCAACATCATGATTATGGATGGGGAAAATCACAACTTATAACGTATCAAAATCTTAATGGCATTCCTTTGAAGGGTGTGTTATTTTACCCCTTTGATTACAATCCACAACAAGAATATCCTATGCTCGTTAGCATCTATCAAAAGCAAACAAAGGCGTTACACTCCTATGTAAATCCCAGTTTACGCAATGGATCCGCATTTAATGTGACTTATTTTACCAGCTTGGGCTATTTTGTTTTGTTACCAGATATTGTATATGAAATAGGAAGTCCCGGATATTCGGCTACAGATTGTGTAATTGCAGCTACCAAAAGTGCGATAGGAACAGCATCGATAGATAAAAGTAAGATTGGACTGATAGGGCATTCTTTCGGCGGGTATGAAACTGATTTTAGTATCACTCAAACAAATCTGTTTTCGGCTGCTGTAGCTGGCTCTGGTGTATCTGATTTGACTAGTGGTTATTTATCCGTTAATTGGGCCAATAAAAACATGAACAGTTGGCGTTATGAATACCAGCAGTTTCGCATGAATAAACCTCTTCATGAGGATTATGAAGCATATCAGAAAAATTCACCAATCCATTTTGTAGCCAATGTAAATACGCCATTATTATCTTATACAGGATCAGATGATACACAAGTTAATCCCTATCAATCAACGGAATTTTATCTAGCTCTCAGACGGCTCCAAAAAGAGCATGTACTATTGCTATATCCAAAAGAGAACCACATTATTCAAGGAAAAGAAAATCAAATAGATCTAACGTATAAGATTTCAGATTGGTTTGGATATTATTTAAAAGGCAATAAAAGACCACAATGGTTTGATCCCAAATAAAAAAAAGAACAATGCAGTCCTTAAATTTAGGACTGCATTGCATTTAAAAAAATCTCAATACTAATTAATTAGTTAGTTGGGAATTTTATACAAAGGAAGATCACAATTTGCCGCATTTGGCGTAGCTTTCCCATACAACTGACTACTTCCTGATGTACAGATGGTAGCACTGAAAACATTACTACACATGATCTCAGCACGGCAGGGCTCAGCTTGTGATACATATTTATAGCCTTGTACATTGGCAATTCCTTTTGTACTGCTCATTGAGGTAGTAACAAATGCACCACCAACACCTAGAACCACAACTGCCGCCGGCATCATGATTCTTTTTAAAAAATTTCTTTTCATAATAAATATATTTAATCATTATGACCTACTCTTTTTTACAGGTTTTCGATCTTACCCCTGACATCGCGCGATATGCTTTTATAATTGTTGATTTTTCTTTACTTCCTTACTGTATTACTTTGTTTAAGGTGATCCTGAAGTTTGTAACAGACTATTTTAGTGCCAATTAGTGCGTACAAGTAATTGTTGTAAATATGCATGCTTCTTAATTTTTTTTCATCGACATCGTAAATGGGAAAACTAGAGCGATAGGTTTTATTTGTAAGGTTGTAGACATCTATGATACTGGCTGCTTTCCAAAGATCTTCAGACTCATATAAACCTGGTAAAACAGAATTAACAAACAATAATTCACCTTCAACAGCACTCAATTTATTAACGATAAGTGGCGGTTTTGAAAAGGTTTTCATCCTACTGTTTTTAAGATTTGTTAATTGAACCTGAGCACGACTTACCGTATCGATAGTGTTACCTCTGTAATTGAGGTCAAGATTTTTATTGGAAACAATGTATTGGTTCCTGTAGAGATAGACATAAACTATTTTATTAATTTGGCTGTCATAATGAAAACTGCCATCAGTATCAAATATACCATCAAACTGTTTTTGCAATAACAAAGGGGCATATTTTACTTTTGTGGTATCTGATAAATTTATAGTTCCCATAAGGCTTTCACCTCTTTTGGGTTTCAAATAACGAATAGCCATATATACGGAATCCATTGGCTCTAGGGACGAAAAAAAATAACCACTATTCACTCGTAAAGAAGCTGTCCAATTTTTGATATTCCCCTTAAAGATATAAGGAACAATCCCTTCAAAGACGTAAAAATTATTCTCTTTTACTCGAATTTGCGGAGATCTAAAAGCAAGATTTTGCTGCTTTAATGTTATTTGATGCTTCTTTCTAAATTTTAAAGTGGAATCAAGTTCCAATACTTGTAGCGGAGCTGTGTAATTGCCAAGATATATTTTACCATTGCAGCTTCCTGCAAAGTAATAAGAATTGTATATTAAGTCTAACTGATAAATTTCCTGAGCGACATGTTGCGGAAAACGCCGAATAAATTTATTTTCATAATGGATCATTTGCTCTGAAATCTTAAAAAACAAAATCATAACACCAACACCTAAGACAGTACTAATCAATATAATTTTAATTTTTACTTTGTATTTCATAAGTTCTAAATTTATTGATTATTTAAAATACTCTTTTGTGGTGCTAGTACAATTCCTATTATGGCTATAATGACAAAGCAAATATTAAAAAACAGATGTTGTTCCCATGTCATTTTTTCTAGTATTCCACCACAGGAACAAGGCACAAAAGCACTAAAATTCAAAATAAGATAGATATAAGCTGTAAACATTATCATAAGCATGTAAGCAGCATAAAGTCCGATTAGCCTATACACTTTATGCAGCAGTACAAACGCAATAATAAATTCAGAAACAGGTACAGCTATGGAGATCCAGCTTGCAAAGTCACTCAATACTGGTGATTGACCCAACTGAATTCTAAAATTTTCAAAATCAAGTAGTTTACTGGCTGCAGCATAGATAAAAAGAAGGGAAAACAATAAACAAATTGTATCTAAAATTAGAGTCTTACTATTTAAATTTGATTTCATTAGATACCGGTAATTAATTAAACAATACACTTAATCCTCTTTAAAATAAAATAAATGTAATTTTTTATTCTAGATTGCTTAAAACAATCCATTTTTTTATTGGAAAACACTATTCTTAATTGATTCCAAGATGCTATCACCACAAAATAAAATATTGATTTGCAATTACATGAACAAAATTAAATCAACTATTTGTCTAAATTAGTTTCAAAAACCAGCCAATATTTTTCAATATCATTCATTCGTAGTTAAAAAATAGGAAATGATTATCCGAAGTGCTAAAAGCTCCATTGTCTTGCTGGATAACTATGTAGATGACACTGTGCTTACCTTACTTGGAAAGCGTAATACAAATGTAACTGCAACCATTTATACCAAAACTATCAGCAATCTGCTACGATTGGATTTGCAACGGTGCAACAGCCAATATCCTTCAATTGAGATTGAGCTTTTTTCCGATGCTCACGATCGTTTTTTAATTATTGATAATACTGAGCTTTATCATATTGCAGCATCAATGAAAGATCTGGGCAAAAAATGGTTCGCCTTTTCGCGAATGGATATTGAACTAGGCCGGATGTTCCAAATTTTAAAAAACAAACCCATCTGAAACTTCAGAAGGGTTTGTTGTATTTGAAAAATTTAATTCAGACCAAAACTAACTTTTCTTTTCATAAGATAAGGAATGAATAGTCATAAAATTGCACAAGCATAAAGTAGGTAAACAAGAAATGAGTTTGTTTCAGGAACTGACAACTCGGTAATTTCTGAAAGCCGTGGAAAAAAGTCCATTTTTCGTTATTCGTATTTATCTAAATCGAAGAATGCCAATGTCAGAAAGTAAGGGGTTTTAATAGTGCGGAATGATACGTTTGTTGGAATAATGAGCCAAAGAATACCCCCCCCAAAAAAAAAATCCAAATGCAAAAATGAACACTGGGAGAAGTCCCAGCATTATATAACCCGATACAAGTACTGACAATGTAAAGAGAAATGCAAAGCTAATAGTGGATGTTGATTTACGCATTTGGTTTAATTTCCTTAAAACTTCATCCTTTGTATTCTAACCGCATTTAAAATAGCCAATAAAGCCACTCCAACATCAGCAAAAACGGCTTCCCACATTGTGGCTAATCCTCCTGCTCCGAGTACCAAAACAATAGCTTTTACTGCAAACGCTAAACCAATGTTTTGATAGACAATTTGTTTGGTTTTTTTACCGATGTTTATTGCTGTGAAAATTTTATAAGGCTGGTCGTTTTGAATTACAATATCTGCCGTTTCAATAGTGGCATCGCTTCCTAAACCACCCATTGCAATTCCTGCATCGGCAAGGGCAACTACTGGCGCATCATTTACACCATCGCCAACAAAGGCAATTTTTAGGTTTTGAGCTTTTAATTCTTCGACTTTCTCTACTTTATTTTCAGGTAACAAATCGCCAAAAGCTTGATCTATGTTCAATTCCTTGGCAACAGCATCAACAACAGCTTGTTTATCTCCCGAAAGCATTACTGTTTTTACATTTATTTTGTGCAAACTTTCGATAGCTTGTTTGGCATCTTCTTTGATTTCGTCAGCAATTAGAAAGTAACCTACATACTTTTGATTGATGGCAATTACTATAATTGTAAATGGTGTGTTGTCTATTTCTGTATCGTAACTGATATTGAATTTCTTCATCAGTTTTACATTTCCTGCCAAGATTTCGTTACCATCTACTTTTCCTTTTAGCCCGTGTCCTGCAATTTCTTCGACATCGGTAACGG
>CAXBGV010000103.1:0-8756 GCA_963975235.1 uncultured Flavobacterium sp.
TTGGTGTTGCCCTGCCAAAATTTTAATATTAGGAACAGCTCCTAATTCGGCAAAAATATAATCAACTAGTTCATGCTCTCTCTTTAATATGTTCTCGATACCCATTTCCTCCTTAAGTTGGATTGCAAGTGCAATTTTGATGACCTGCATGAATCCTGGAGTACCTCCATCTTCTCTATCTTCGATATTATCGATAAATTTATGCTCTCCCCAAGGGTTTGTCCATGATACAGTCCCTCCTCCCGGATTATCAGGCACTAAATTTTGGTATAATTTTTTATTAAATAGTAAAACACCTGAGGTCCCAGGACCTCCTAGAAATTTATGAGGAGAAAAAAATATAGCATCCAGATAGCTTTCCTCTTCATTTTCGGGATGCATATCGATAGGAACATAGGGCCCAGAACAGGCAAAATCTACAAAACAAAGACCGTTATGTTGGTGCATAATTTTTGCAACGTCATGATAAGGTGTTCGTATACCCGTGACATTAGAGCAAGAGGTTATTGATGCAATTTTAAAGGGCCTATGGTTGTATTCCTCTAGCAGTGTTTCTAGGTTTTGAATACTAAACAAACCATCTTCGGTTGATGGAATAACTACTACATCAGCGATAGTTTCGATCCATGAAGTTTGGTTTGAATGGTGTTCCATATGCGAAATAAAAACAATTGGTCTTTTTTCTGCAGGAATGGTTATAAAATCTTTTAAATTTTCAGGAACTTTTAAACCTAAAATACGTTGAAATTTATTGACAACTCCTGTCATTCCTGTTCCATCAGTAATTAAAATATCATTAGCATCTGCATTGACATGCTTTTTAATAATTTGTCTGGCTTTATGGTAAGCTTTCGTCATTGCTGTCCCAGAGACAGTGGTTTCTGTGTGTGTATTGGCAACAAAGGGACCAAACTCATTCATCAGTTTCTCCTCAATAGGACGGTACAAGCGACCACTCGCTGTCCAGTCTGTGTACAAAATTTTTTTTTCTCCAAAAGGAGAAGAAAAATATTGATCAATTCCAATAATGTTGTTTCGGAATTTTTGGAAATACAATTCGAGTTCTGTTTTATTTTCTGTCGCAGTCATTAGATAACAATTTCCATCAAAGATATTTAATTTTAGGGAATGTGCAATTATCGATTCTCTGGTATTTAATAAAATCGCTTCCTACTCCAATGACAATTAATTATCTAAGAATCCTGCCACAACACAAAAAAATCCTTTGACAAAAATTATCAAAAGAGTTATTTATGGTAAAACTATTTTTACGGTTTACAAATCGATACCTAAGGAAAATTGTAAAACTCTGTTGTACGCTTTATCATTAGTATCATATAAGTTTCCTAGACCTAAGTGGTATCGTACTCCCAAACTAATTCCGCCATCTGTTTTAAAACCCGCCCCAAAATTCATTCCCCAATCAAATTTGTTAGGATCAAACTCTCTCGAAGTTGTAATAAAACCTTCGTACATTTCTTTATGTGAAATCGCTAAACCTACTTGAGGTCCAGCTTCTAAAAAAAAGTTTTTTGAAGGATATGCTTTTAGCATTACTGGAAGGTTAATATAATCTAATTTTTGAGTAAAAGTACTGTTTGAACTTTTAATTATATATCCTTGTTGCGAATACATCAGCTCAGGCTGGATAGAAAAACTATCGCTAATAAAGGATTCTCCATAAACACCTACATGAAAACCATCACGTTGATCCGTTTCTCCGTTTCCGTCAAAACTCACTGCAGCAAGGTTATATCCTCCTTTTATACCTCCATTAGATCTTGACGAACTCTTGTCTTGTGCTGATGTGGTAAATACTATTCCACAAAGAAAAGCCACAATTATATATGTTTTTGTCATTTTACTTAGTTTATAAGTTAAAGAATTGACTTTTTATTTACCGCCGTTAGCTTTTAAGTCAGCTAAGCACTGCGCGTCTAGTTTGGGCGTTGAACCTCCGGATATCATATTACTCATACCACTTCCTGATTCTGCTTGCCAGAACATCAAGCAAGTTTGCTCGATACAATGTTTAGGATGCGCTTTATCCTCGTGGTCTGTTTGCATAGTGGTCCCGAGATTCGTAAGTCCTAAAATATGTCCAAACTCATGACTTACTACTGCCGCTTCAACCAGACTTCTATTTGGTTTTAATGGAGAATTAGTAAGTGATTGAACAGTTTTTTCGAAAATTACAATAGATGTATTTCTGTATGCCGTACCTATTACAAAATTATTCCCCGAGTCACCATCAGAAGCTCCATCAGTAAAAAATAACCAAACTGCAATTTGATCAGCTGTATTGTACTTAGTTCTGTTAGCATCTTCAATGGCTATAATATCGGCAGTTGTGTAAGTTGCTTTTCCAGGCGAAGGAATAGCTCTTTTTACTACAGTTATACCTTGCGGTTTAAAAGTTCTTGCGTTCAAGAAAGCAATAAAATCATTAATGGCGGCAGTCGTTGGCTCAAATCCTTGTACATATACAACCTCTACTACCATACTTTTGAAAGTAGTATCAGATAATAAATCATTTGCAGATGTTCCCGTTCCTTTTTTGTTATTGGTTACTGAAAATCCGTTCGGTGCCATTTCGCCAACATTATCATCTTTTGAACAAGAAAATGCTATGGCTATAAAAAGGACTGCTACTATTATTTTTTTCATTTTTTTCTTTACTATTTGCTATTCAAAGTAGCTGCCGTTCAAGACAGCTACTCTACAAATTAATTAAACTTTATATTTGTCTCAAGACCAAAGTTACAGCTGCATTAGTTGAACTTTGTAAATTGATCGATGTTGCATTAAAACTTGTCACTTTCCAAGTATTATTTAACAAGTTAAAGGATGCGTTTCCTGAAAATGTTAATTTTAAAAACACATCGGTTTGCGAACTTGCTGCATAAGTTCCATTTGCGGCAGTAGTCAAACCATTAAAAACTTTGATCGACATATCATTTGCAAAATCAATTGTAAAATCTTTATACGTGTTAGCGCTATCAACACCTGCATTCACGTAAGATTGTACCTTGAAAGTACCGTTAACTAAAATTGTTTCCATTTGCTTCGCACTTTGTACTGCTGCTGCAATAGTCGCTTTGGTTTTTAGAGATGCGGTAATAGCAGCCTGAAATTCAGCATCGCTTGCTACTGTCGTTTTTGACCCATCAATAATTGTTAATGACAACGGATACTGCACTGAATACAACTCAGTACTACTAACAGTATTCATATACGCAAACAATTCCTGATTGGATGTAAAAACTAAACTTCCTGTTTGCTGAAACGTCGTGTTGTAAGTTAAAATTGTCATTGGAAAAGTAATTTTTACTGACGAAATAGCATTCTGTCCAGATGACTCAGCAGATGTACAACCGTTTACAATAGCATTATATTCTGTTTGGCTATTCACAACAACTTCTGTATAATTGCTAGTTTTTACTTTTAAAGGAAACTGAAGAACTACTGTGTCTTGATTTGTATTAGATTGCGCTAAAATTGAAATTACTTGTTGGTAATCTAGTTGTGAGAACAATGAAACTCGTACACCATTTACCGTTGCAACTGCTGGTAGTACGATAGAAGAGCATGAAGTACCATCAATCATATCGTCTACTGATCCATCAAACATAGCGGTACGCTTGAAGTTTGTAGTCGCCGTAGAATTTGCTGAGTTGGTGTTTGGGTTTTGTCCGTCAACCTCATTAACTTCACTCTGACATGATGTGAATCCTAATAATGCAACAAGTGCAATTCCTGTAATAGTTTTAAATTTTTTCATCTTTTTAAATTTTATAGTTATTTACTTTTATTTAATGCTTCAAGCGCATTTCTATAAGTAAGACAACCATCATTTATTTTACCCTACCGTAATTTTTTATTTTTTTTATTTTTTTTTTCAAAGCATTTTTTCGTTACAAAAGTAATAGAAAGCATTGAAAAAGTAGTACGACTTTATAGTACTTGTATATCTGTTTCGTAAGTCTACACTACTATTGTTTTGAGCATTAAATTATATGGAAAAAAGAGAAGAGTCCTATAAACAAACACTTACTTTTTGATAAAATAATGAAGCTGTATGGTAGCTCTTTCTCTTAATCAAAAAAAATAATTTACATTTACCCACCAATTAAAAGAGTACAATTTCTATGAGTCACGATAAGCAATCACTTTGCGAGCAAGTAAACTTTAACGAAATCTATTTAAAAAACGTACAAGCGGCAACCAATTTTGCTTACTACAAATGCGGCGACCGAGATGCTGCCCTAGATATCGTTCAAGATGCTTTTGCGAAAATTTGGGAAAATTGTTCGCAAATTGATTTTCACAAAGTAAAAACGTATTTGTTTACTACCGTTAACAACTTATTTCTAAATACTGTTAAACATCAAAAAGTTGTTTTGGCTTATGCCAAAGATACGCCTAACTTAGATCGTACAAACCAAAGCCCAGAATACATTTTAGAAGAAGAAGAGTTTAAAGTAAAACTTCAAAATGCTATTGCATCCTTGAGCGAATCTCAAAGAGAGGTTTTTTTGACGAATAGAATTGATGGGAAGAAGTATCGTGAAATAGCCCAGGAGCTAGATATTTCTCAAAAAGCAGTCGAAAAGAGAATGACTGCTGCTTTGAAAACCTTGAGAGAACAGATAGAAAACATATAATTAACTGATAGCAAGTAGGGTAATTTAGGTTTAAGTTGTCTTACTAGTGTAATGCCGTAAAAATGAAAGACGAAAAAAAAATAGCAAAGTGGTTGAATGGAGAATTATCCAATCAAGAAATCGACGATTTAAAAAAATCAGAAGATGCTCTTGTCTTGGAGAAAATCGCTCATTATTCCTCTCACCTACAAGCGCCTGCGATCGATGCTCAAGCTGCTTTAGAGCGTTTTAACCAACTTAAGCTCGAGAAAAAAGAACCTAAAGTTATTCCATTAAATTATAAAATGTTCTTCAAGATAGCTGCAGCCATTGCGCTGCTATTTTCATCATCCTACTTTTTATTTTTTAACAACGATACTACTTTTAAAACTTCAATTGCGCAAACACAGTCGTTTGAACTTCCTGATCATTCGAAAGTCACACTAAATGCTAGCTCAAAAATCACCTATAACGAGGACAATTGGGAAGAAAATAGAGCGCTAACCTTAAATGGTGAGGCTTATTTTGAAGTACAAAAAGGACAAACTTTTAGTGTAAAAACCCAAGACGGAATTGTAAAAGTTCTAGGAACGCACTTCAACGTCAAACAACGAGACAATTATTATGAAGTATTATGTTATGAAGGCTTAGTAAGTGTTACACACAATGACAGAATTGTAAAACTACCTCCTGGAAAAACTTTTAGACTGGTAAATAAAAAAATTGAGTCTGTAGATGATTTTACAACTTTATCACCTTCATGGCTAGCCAAAGAATCTAACTTTGAACGTATCCCTTTAAATTTAGTTTTTGCAGAATTAGAAAGACAATACGATATAACCATAAAAACAGAGGATGTTAATACCTCTAAATTATACACGGGAAGTTTTAGCAATACAAATCAAAAATTGGCCTTGGAGGCAATAACAATTCCGTTACAGTTAAGTTATAAAATACAAGGCAAAACTATTATAGTATACAAATATGCCGCACAATAAATGGACCTTAGCATTATTAATTCTACTATTTAATTGTAGTTATGGGCAACAGAATAATGCTGCCAAGCCGCTTACAACAATAATAAAAACACTAGAGCAGCGCTATAATGTGAAATTCTCTTATGCTGTCGAAGATGTAAAAGACATTGCAATCGAGTCGCCGCAATCTAGCTTAAGCTTGCCAGAAGCCCTTGCTTATTTAAATAAAAAAATTCTTTTAAATTTTAGAGCGATAGACGATCGTTATATAACTGTTTCGCTGCTTAATAAGACTGTCGCAGTTTGCGGCTCGGTTTACAGCGGGGATCTTACAACCTCTTTGCCTGGAGCAAGTATTCGTATCATTGGAAGCTCGAAAAGTACGGTAACATCGGATAAAGGATATTTTAAAATTGATAACGTTAATTTGGATGCAAAACTAACGGTATCCTACGTTGGTTATGAAGACCTGCAGTTTACTATCAAAGACCTATTGATGAACGAACAAAATTGTAAAAAAATCATCTTACAATCGAGTAACGAGGAACTTAACCAAGTCTTGATCACTAAATATTTTACCACCGGTTTACAAAAATATAGTGACGGAAGCATCGTATTGGAATCAAAGAAATTTGGAATATTACCTGGTTTGGTAGCACCTGATATATTGCAATCAATCCAAGTTTTACCTGGAGTTGAAAGTACTAACGAAAGCATTGCTAACATCAACGTACGTGGCGGAACAAATGACCAAAACCTAATGCTTTGGGATAATATAAAAATGTATCATTCGGGTCATTTTTTCGGCTTAATATCTGCTTATAACCCTAATGTTACCAGTAAAGTTATCGTTAATAAAAATGGTACTAGCGCAGCATACAGTGATGGCGTTTCTAGCACTATTAATATGTTTACCAATGACAAAGTAGGTACTGTAGTAAAAAGTGGCCTAGACGTCAATCTAATAAGTACGGATGCTTTTATTGAAATTCCAGTAGCAAAAAATCTGCAAATAGATCTTTCTGCTCGTCGCTCCTTAACTGATTTTTTTAAAAGCCCCACTTACACTAATTATTTTGATCGAAGCTTTCAAGACTCTGAAATTAAAACTACTAATAACGAAAACAACACTAATTCTGATTTTTATTTCTATGATTATACTGCCAAATTACTTTTTGATATTAATGATAAACACCATTTGCGTGCCACTATCATTGGTATAAATAACTCCCTAGATTACTCAGAATTAAAAACTAATAATAGCAGCACGGAACAAAAAGCAAGTAGATTAGCTCAAAATAATGTTGGATATGGTGGTAATTGGGCTGCAAATTGGAGTGATCGTGTAGATACTGAAATAAGTGGTTATTTTTCTAAATACAATATAGACGCCTCGGATTATAGAGTCGAGACAGATCAACGATTGACCGAAGCTAATGAAGTGCTGGAGACTGGATTAAAATTAAATTTCAATTACAAGGTCAGTAAACACCTAACTTTTTTAAATGGTTACCAATTGACAGAAACAGGAATGCTCAATCAAACAACGGTTAGGAATCCAATATACTCTAGTACAATCAAAAATGTTTTGCTTACGCAAGCCCTTTTCTCTGAAGCAGAATATCAAAAAAACAATACTTACATACGACTTGGAGTTCGACTTAATTATTTTCAAAAATTTGACAAGATGATAATCGAGCCACGCTTAAACATAAGGCAGCAAATTTCTGATTTATTTGCCCTAAAAATTGAAGGCGAATTTAAGAATCAAACTTCTACGCAGATTATTGATTTTGAAGATGATTTTTTAGGGGTCGAAAAAAGGCGCTGGGTTCTAGTTGATAATAAAGCAATACCTATTGCAACAAGCAAGCAGGCTTCTTTTGGTATGGAATTTAAAAGAAACCAATTCAACATAGATATAACTGGTTTTTATAAATTTGTTGATGGTATTACAGCTTCTAATCAAGGTTTTTACAATAGCTTTCAGTACACGACAGCTACAGGAAATTACACTGCAAAAGGAATTGAATTTTTAGCGAATAAATCGGCGAAAAACTACAGTATGTGGTGCAGCTATACTTTTAGCATTAATAATTATGAATTCGAATCCTTTACCCCATCCTCGTTTCCTAATAATGCAGATATTAGGCATTCTGCCTCTCTAGGCTTTAACTATGATCTATCTCCAAATTTTAAGATTTCAGTAGGAGGTATTTGGCGCAGCGGTCAGCCCTACACTGAGCCTGTAGCAGGAAACGAAACCAAGAAGAACGGAAGTTTTACAATGGTTAATTATAGCAGCCCGAACAGTAAAAACTTAGATGATTTCATGAGAGTAGACACTTCATTAAGCTATGATTTTAAATTTAATTCAGCTGTAAAAGCTACAGTTAGAGCTGGAATTATTAATGTCACAAATCAAGATAATGTTATTAATCATTACTATAAAGTAGACCAAAATGACCAATCTAAGGCCGTCAAAGTAGAAAACAAATCCTTAGCGATGACACCAAACATCAACTTTAGAGTTAACTTTTAACTTACTTGAAAAAAACTAAAGAAGAAAAGGTTTAATTTCTGTACTTTAGTACTAAATAAAACGAGACTAATATGAAAACTAATACCAATTTAGGTTTATTACTAATTCGTTTCTCTGTAGGCGCGTTAATGCTGTTGCATGGTATTGCAAAAATCGGACATACCTCATTTATTGAAGGGATGTTAGCAGATAAAGGACTACCTACTGCGCTGGCTTATGGTGTTTACATTACCGAAATCGTAGCACCTTTACTGATTCTCATTGGTTTTAGAACCCGATTAGCAGTAGTAGCTTATGTATTTGGAATTTTATTTATCATTTTCTTAGTACACAGTCAAGAAGTATTCACATTAAACAAAAATGGAGGTTGGGCCATTGAGTTATTAGGATTGTACCTATTTGGTGCATTAGCGCTCTTTTTTACTGGAGGCGGCAAATATTCCGTTTCCTCTTCTAACTATTGGGATTAACATAAATGTGTTCCATAAAAAAGCCCTTTTAACGATTTATCAAAAGGGCTTTTTAAATTGTATTTCTAACTATTAGATTCCTGCAATAGCTTTTATTTCATCTATAATTCGAAAGGCTAGCTTA
>CAXBGV010000104.1:0-8722 GCA_963975235.1 uncultured Flavobacterium sp.
CGGTATTTAAACCCAAAACTAGGATATTGTAATTCATTGCAAACAAGCTACTACATGCTAGAATTGCTAGTCCAAATTTATATTTACAAAATAGATGCTGCATTAATTATAAATATTTTGTCTTCTATAATAAACGAAAACAGTTATTAATCCAATTAAAATTAACAGCCATTCATGTGGCTCCGGAACAGCGCCATCATTATTGATTGAAGCATTTCCAAGTGTATTTACATTTTTTTCGATTCCATTATTTTTATAATCTTCATCTGTTTCGAGTACAATTAGTGATGAAATAGGAGTAACAATATTTGCATCTTTGGCTAAATGCATGAATTGATTTTCTTGCATAGAATCGTCTTGAATAGCAACTTGTTCTTGTAGAACTTTTCCAAAAGCATACATTCTATAAATATGATTCGAGCCATTACTTTTAGTCTCTGAATTTACCTCGGTTTCCTCAATGGCAATATGCGCTGGTTCAATATTAATGGTGTTTTCTTCAACTTTGAATTCTAAAAATTGTTTTTTTTCAATTAATCGTAAGCAATTATTCAAATCAGTTTTCAAGTACGAAACTAATTTTTGTTCTTTTACAGTTTGCCAGAATGGATTCAAATTTTCTGAAATATTAATCACCTTTATATTTTTCTGTTGTGTTCTTTTTCTTAATTTTTTTAAATAATTAGATGTTTCTAATTCCTCAAAATTAGCAGAGATTGTTCCACATTTAGTGATAACCAAGCTATTTTCTTTGAGTTCATAAAGTGGCAATAAGGAATAAGTAAAACTTTTAAAACTAGCAAAAATTGATTTATAATTTATCGTATTAATGGGTTCCTTTTGATCGTTGTTCCAAACAAAGTAGTCATTATAGGATTGACTTACTATCTTTTCAATTTCATTTTCTGTCCAGCTAGCATTCAAATCCAAAATAATTTCACTTGGTTGAAAGGCTATCTTCTGCTTCTGAATTTCGGTCATTCGATACGCTTTATTCTTCCACACAAAAGCAGTTGAAAAGGCATCATGATTCATTGAAATTTCTGCTTTCCAAGAATTCAATCCCGTAGATTTGTTTGTATAAAAACCATTTACCAATTCGAAACTCTTACTAGCTTCAAACTTTTCGTTACTAGCCATCTGAATTCTTGAGATAGTTTTGGCACTATTTATATTCGGACCTTTAATATCTAAGCTTACATACTTCATAGTGTGCTTATCTACTTTTAATGGTGTTGTAAAACCGCATTTAAAAGTTCTAGGTAGATCATATCGTATCGGAAATATACGAACCACTACTGTATTCCCTTCTCTCCATTGCATTAATGAAGGATCACGAGATTCGACTGCAATAATTTGATTATACGCTTTTTTTGCTTTTTCCTTCGTCGTCAAAACTCCTTTTCTTTCCACACCATTTACCCAAAGTGATAAAGATGTTGCTACAGAACCTTCCGGAAGCTGAAACGAATATATAGCCTCTTTGTCACCCCAACTTTTTTCTGCGCAAGCAATATCCATCGTAATTTCTGTATAGGCCAAACGATCCTTTGGGTAGATTTTGACGTCCTCTTTAATGTTCTTGGTAAACAAATCTCTACCATCCCACAATTGTTCTTCAGTCTCTAACCTTTTATCAAAATTAGATTTCAGAATATTTATTCTATCGTCTGCACTTAAATCGAGCCTCGCCGCAAATAAATAAGCAAGATTTACAATAGGGTTATGGGTTTTTCTCTCGTTGTATTGTTTACTATTGCCAAAAGAATCAAAGCCTCTAAACTCAAAAAAATGATCAGAAGAAATATAAACAATATCTTTTTTAAGAAGAATTTCGTTCAAAAAATTAGGCTTTAGTTTTTGTGAGATAGTGATATAACTGGGTAAATCGCTATTTACATTGTCAAAAGAATTAGTAATGGTGTTGTTAGAAATCTTCAAGCTTTCACAATGTAATAATACAGAGAATATCGTAAAACCAATACAAACTACTCCTATTCCTATCCCAAAAGCTAGTAGGTTTTTTATACTACCCCTAAATTTCTGAATCAAAATCACTGTATGACTTACGATAACAATCATGGGAGCTAGTCCATAAAAACCAAGTCCTAAGGCTAACATTCCTAAAGTAGAAATTGGTGCAAAAGGTATAAGATAAATAGCATAGTATAAAATAAGTAAATACGAACATCCGTTTATAAAATACAGCGTATTAGTAAAATACTTATGTCTAAAATTGTTATAAATAGCAAAATTAGATAGGCAGAACAGGAACGTAACCACATAGACCCAAATAGGTAAATTTTCAAAAATATTGATAAAAACATTTGTCGAAAAACAACCTACAAACCAATTAAGAAATAGAAAAGGAATAAGGTGTTGGTATTTTTCTCTATTTTTAAGCAAACTAACACAAACCACTACGCCAAAAACTAATGCAATAATAATATTGAAAAAGCATAAAACTTCGAACTTCTCATAATCAAATTCTCCTCCTACGAGTGAACTTATGAGCAGCAAAATACTCATAAAAGTAACAGTACTACTTGCTTTCACACCAATTTTATTGGTAAAATTTCTAATTTCAGTTTTAATTTTCATTGTTTTTGGATTTAATATTTATAAAGTACTTTGCATTTCAAAGTAAAAGGTTAAAAAAAAGGTTTATTTAGATTTGAATAATTTTTCTAGACTATTTAAGTGCGAAACAAAAGCAGCTCTGCCCATATTGGTCACTCGATACGAGGTTTTTGGTTTTTTACCCACAAATTCTTTTTTGATTTCAATATAGCCAGCTTTCTCTAAAGAAGAAGAGTGACTTGCTAAATTCCCGTCAGTAGTATTTAATAATGTCTTCATTTCAGTAAAGTCTATCCAATCGTTTACCATTAACACAGACATTAATCCTAATCGGATTCGACTTTCGAAATCTTTATTTAATTTATCGATAATACCCATGATTATCTGTATTTTTTAAACATAATCGTTCCGTAAACTATATGTAGAATTCCAAAACCAAGGCTCCAAAAAATCAATCCATATCCTACAAAAAATAAAGACACACACCCCAGAATTAATTGAAAATAACCTAAATACTGAACATCTGAATACGTATACTTACCCGCATTTACCAATGCTAATCCGTAAAAAACTAAAGTAGCTGGCGCTAAAAAAGCGAAAAGACCATGATAGATTAAAGCGAGACAAAAGACGCCTCCGACTACTAAAGGAATTGATAATTGCAAAAGCATCACTTTTGTGGTAGAAGTCCAGATTGGTACATTATTTTTTTTACTCTTTTTAAAAGTGAATAGAAATCCAGAAAGAAGAGCAAGAACTAAAATTACAATCCCCACTACAATTAGTTTGTAAATCAAATCATCACTGTACACTTTCTCCAATCCATCAAAATAAGACATATCATTTGACTCAAACAAAAAAGAAGCATAACCCGCACCCAGTAACGCAAAGACTCCTGCGAAAACACCTGACAATCCGCTTAGGGAAATAAACCTTGAAGAACGTTCCATCATGGAACGAATGTGAACTAAATCTTCTTGAATATTTTGGCTCATAATAAAAGTACTTTGAATTACAAAGTTATTTATTATTTTTAGATTTCAAAACAGAAACAGAAATAATTTTAAAAATAGTTTTGACCCCGCATATAAAACATCAAAACCATCTTTTCCTTTTAAATAAGAAAACTCCAAAAACAGAAAAAAGAATCGAAATCGAAATTATAATTAGCAACCCCATTGAATTGTTCTGAAGACCATTAGGTACATTCATCCCGTAAAAACTAGCGATCACAGTAGGAATCATCAAAATAATAGAAATAGAAGTCATCTGCTTCATAATAGTATTCATATTATTTGAAATAACCGAAGCATAGGCATCCATAGTACCTGTTAATATGTCGCTATATATATTTGTAGTTTCTTGAGCTTGACGCAATTCAATCTCTACATCTTCCAGCAAATCCATATCATAATTGACAAGTTGCGATTTTATATTTTTGATACGATGCAACAAGATATCATTCCCTTTTAAGGAAGTCATGAAAAATACTAAACATTTCTCTATTTGCAATAGCGCTTGTAATTCTTCATTTTTAATCGATTTCTCTAAATTATCTTCGGCAAGCTTAATTTTTTGATTCACTTGCTTGAGATACTTAAGATACCAAACACTCGAAGACAATAGCAGCCTTAATACTAGATCAAAATTATCTTTGATATCAATGTTCTTTTTGTTGGAATAGGTAACAAAATCAGTCAGCATCTCCGTTTTGTGGAAACTAATGGTAACACACACCTCTTCCTTAAATACAACTCCTACAGGAATAGTATTGAAAGGCAATTTTACATCATTACTTTTCACAGGAATGCGCATGATGATTAACGTCCAACCGTTTTCGACCTCTATACGGGGTCTTTCATCTATATCTTCGATATCATTATAAAATGCTTCTGGAATTTGGAGTTCATCCAGCACGTATTTTTTTTCTGCTTCCGTTGGACATTCTACGTTTATCCAGCAATTTGGAAACCACTCTGGGACGGCAACTAAGCCGTTATTGTTTTTGTAAAAAGCTCTCATTTCAAAATTCTATAGTAATTGTATAGCCACTTGAAATTGAGCAAGAGCTATACTTAATTAAACATTCCCGAATAATAATCGTCCATTAGATAAAAATCTTTTTTTAGTGATGCAAAAGTATTCTTTATTTCTATCGTCAATTCGAATGAGGTCACTTTTTATGTTTATTTTAATACAGCAAAAAAAAACCTACTCGGCTGAGTAGGTTTCGTTCTATTTATATTTTAGCCATTTTCATTTCCCGCGCTAATAAGGTATTTTTCATTAACATGGCGATGGTCATAGGACCAACACCTCCTGGGACAGGTGTAATGAAACTCGCTTTTTTACTCACGTTATCAAAGTCAACATCACCTGTAATAATATATCCTTTTTCAGCGGTTTCATCAGCCACACGAGTAATACCTACGTCAATCACTACTGCTCCATCTTTCACCATTTCGGCCTTAAGGTAATTTGGCACACCTAGAGCTGTAATAATAATATCGGCTTGTGTAGTGATTTGCGCTATGTTTTTTGTGTAACTGTGCGTTAATGTCACTGTTGAGTTACCAGGGAATCCCTTGCGCCCCATTAAGATACTCATAGGACGACCTACAATATGACTACGACCGATAACTACGGTGTGCTTCCCTTGAGTTTCTACTCCGTAGCGTTCTAGCAATTCTAAAATCCCAAAAGGTGTTGCTGGAATAAATGTACTCATGTCTAAGGCCATTTTTCCAAAATTCTCAGGATGAAATCCATCAACATCTTTACTTGGACATACTGCCATCAAAACTTTTTGTTCGTCTATTTGCACAGGTAAAGGCAATTGCACGATAAAACCATCAATGTTATCATCCTCGTTAAGCTCCTTGATCTTTTTTAATAATTCAGTTTCAGAGGTGGTACTTGGCATTTTTACTAATGTAGATTCAAAACCTACTCTTTGGCAGGCTTTAACTTTACTTCCTACGTAAGTTAAACTTGCCCCATCGTTTCCTACGATAACTGCGGCAAGATGAGGTACCTTTTCACCGTTTTTAATCATTTTTTCAACTTCAATCGCAATTTCGCTCTTGATGTCTTCTGCTATTTTTTTTCCGTCTAGTAGTTGCATTTCGTTTTAGTTAAACGTTTTAAATCATATCACAAAAGTTGTTTTTGCTACTCTTGTTTCATAATCTAAAACCATATAGTTGTTGTTCAAATTCATAGTAAAAATTTAAGGTTTAAAATTTCGTGAAGAAATCTTAAACCTTAAAAATATTATTTCGGCATTCCGCCTGGCATTCCTTTCATGCCACCCATCATTTTCATTAGATTTTTTCCTCCTGGGCCTTGCATCATTTTCATCATCTTACTCATTTGATCAAACTGTTTCATCAGTTGATTAACTTGCTCTATTTTAGTTCCAGAACCTTTTGCTATTCGGCTTTTTCTCTTCACATCAATTACAGAAGGTTTACTTCTTTCAATTGGTGTCATAGAGTGGATGATCGCTTCGATATGTTTGAAGGCATCATCTTCTATTTCTACATCTTTCATTGCTTTAGATGCACCTGGTATCATTCCGACTAAGTCTTTCATGTTACCCATTTTTTTCACTTGCTGAATTTGTGACAGGAAATCATCAAAACCAAATTCGTTTTTGGCAATTTTCTTTTGAATCTTTCTCGCTTCTTCCTCATCGAATTGCTCTTGTGCTCTTTCAACCAAGGACACAACATCCCCCATTCCTAGGATACGCTCAGCCATACGTACAGGATAGAATACATCAATTGCATCCATTTTTTCTCCTGTACCTACAAATTTAATTGGTTTATTAACAACCGATTTAATTGATAAAGCAGCTCCACCACGAGTATCACCATCTAATTTGGTTAGGATTACTCCATCAAAATTCAATATATCGTTGAAAGCCTTTGCTGTATTTACGGCATCTTGACCAGTCATTGCATCGACAACAAATAGTGTCTCCTGTGGTTTGATCGCATTATGAACGCGAGCAATCTCGTCCATCATTTCTTGATCAACAGCTAAACGACCTGCTGTATCGACAATCACTACATTGAATCCGTTTGCCTTAGCATGTTTGATTGCATTTTGAGCAATTTCAACTGGATTTTTATTTTCTGGTTCTGAGTATACTTCAACACCTATAGAATCTCCTACAACATACAATTGCTGAATAGCCGCTGGACGATAAATATCACAAGCTACTAATAATGGTTTCTTTCCTTTTTTGGTTTGAAGATAATTTGCGAGTTTACCCGAAAAAGTGGTTTTTCCTGATCCTTGCAAACCAGACATTAAAATTACAGATGGTGTTCCTTGCAAGTTAATTCCAGCAACATCACCACCCATTAATTCAGTCAATTCATCTTTAACCAATTTCACTAATAACTGACCTGGTTGTAGCGTCGTTAAAACGTCTTGACCAATTGCTTTTTCTTTTACTCTAGCCGTAAAATCTTTGGCAATCTTAAAATTAACATCGGCATCAAGTAAAGCACGACGCACTTCCTTTAGCGTTTCAGCTACGTTTACTTCTGTTATTTTTCCGTGCCCTTTTAATATATGAAAGGCTTTGTCTAGTTTATCGCTTAAATTATCAAACATGTAATTGTTGTTTTAGGAATTGCAAATATAATACAAAGGATTAGAGACACAAGATTTTGATCTTTAAAACTTTGTTATTTCCTCTCAAAATAAAGGTGATTTTCACTCTTTGAATTCTCCTGGTTTAAAACTGAAAATAAATAAAAGGCTGTGGCCCACTAGTAGCTGTTGCATAAACGATCCAAAATGTAATTGCTAATGTAAAGGCTTTAAAAACAATAGGCATTTTATCAAAAATAACTTTATTAAAATCAACTACCTGAGTTGGTAAAAAGTGCCATGCAAAACCGAAAAGCATTACTATAAACACATTTTCGTAGCCTTGTATAATGACCAACCACTGTGCTGGATCAAACGTAACTTGCTGTATCGAATTCAATACATCTAACGCAACATCAAAAGTGCCTGCCCGAAAGAAAATCCAACAAAAAGCAACAAAATTAAAAGTGATTAGAACTGAGATAACATGAAAGAATCCCTTGCTTATGCTCCATTTACCGTCTTTTTTATCAGGAAAATATTCAGCAAAAACTTTATTAATAGCTAGTGCCAAGCCGTGCAATGCTCCCCAAACAATGAAGCGTACGCTAGCACCGTGCCAAAATCCTCCTAATAACATAGTAGTCATCATGTTTACATTGGTATACATGGTTTTCTCCGAGTTTTTAGAAAATAAAATCGTGAGAATAAAAGTAATTAGGGCGACAACACCAATCACAAAAACAACAGGGCTAGTGGAAAAAATCACTAATCCATAGGCTATTAATCCAGTGAAAAACAAAGCTGGAAATAAAAATCCAGCAAAAGAACCCGAACGATTTCCTCCTATTGTGATGTATAAATAATCACGTAACCAAGTCGATAAGGAAATGTGCCACCTTCTCCAAAACTCAGTTATTGAAGCTGATTTGTATGGTGTAATAAAGTTTGTGGATAATTTAAAACCCATTAATAAAGCTATACCTATTGCCATATCTGAGTATCCCGAAAAATCACAGTAAATTTGTAAGGTATAGCCATAGGCTGCCATTAAATTCTCAAAAGCAGTATAGCTTTTTGGTGCATCAAAAACACGGTCTACAAAGTTGAGAGATATATAATCAGACACCACTGTTTTCTTGATCAATCCCCCAATAATCATGAACAAGGCATTATTAACATCTGTTCGAGATATGGTAGTTTTTTTATAAATTTGCGGAATAAATTCAGACGCCCTTACAATAGGTCCTGCTACTAGTTGCGGAAAGAACGACACAAAAAACATGTAATCAAAAAAGTTCTTAGTAGGCTCTAATTCTCTTCTATATATATCAATAATATAGCTCATTGATTGAAAAGTGTAAAATGAAATCCCAACAGGCAAAATAATGTTTTGTAACGATAAATCTCCATCAAACAAACCATTATAACTAACAATCATAAAGTTAGAGTACTTGAAATACCCCAAGAATCCTAAATTAAAAATAACGCTGAGAATAATAAAAAAATTTCGAAAACGTTCATCGGTCTCTTGGTA
>CAXBGV010000105.1:0-8703 GCA_963975235.1 uncultured Flavobacterium sp.
AGTTGGATTTACCCATTTAGAAAAAGGAGAGTTTGCTGAAGCAGAAGTTTTTTTTAGTGAAATTCTAAAAGAATATCCTAAAAACAAAACAGCTCGATTGTGTTATGCAAGAGCAATTGGTTTAAATAATAAAGCCGATAAAGCGCTAGAAACTTTTATTGTTTTGAAAAATGAATACCCTGGTGACTTGGAGATAGAATTGAATTACGCTGAAGCTTTACTGTGGAACAAAAAATTTGATGATGCAAAACTATTTTATACTGAACTTGTAACTAAGAACCCAACAAACTTTGTTGCTCATTTAGGTTTTGCTAACACACTCTCTAACTTAAAAGAATATAAAGAAGCCTTAATCAATGTAAACAAAGCTTTAGAATTATCACCTGGAAACTCTGGAGCATTAATATCTAGAAAATACATCAAGTTAGGATATGCTAATCAAAAAGTTACTGATAAAAAGTACATAGAAGCCGAAACCTTTTATGATGAAATCCTTGTAGATTTCCCAAACGATAAAGAAGTCCTGATGAACAAGGCTAATTTATATTTAATAACGAAAGACATCGCAAAAGGAAAAAACATATACAACTTATTAGCAAAAGACAGTCCGGTTTTAGCACTAAACGGACTTTCACTTTTAGAACATATTGATGGAAAAGAAAAAAATGCGTTAGCTCTTGCTGAAGAATCAATTGACAAATCAAGTTCACTAACAGATGAAACTTTAAAAAGCCAAACGCAAGAACGCTATGTACAAGCCCTTATTTGGAACAAAAAATACGCTGAGGCCGAAACAAAAATTGATGAACTCAAGGTGACATACCCAAATAAAAACTGGGTTTTAGCTCTTTCGGCGACACTTGCTATTTACAAAAGTGATTTTCCGGAGAGTATAACAAACTACGAGAACATACTAAAGAACGACTCTAAATCATTTGATGGAAATCTAGGAATAGCAAATGCCTACAAAGCCTCTGGCGAGACTTCTAAGGCTTACAATGCTGCAGTAACAACTTTGGAGATCTTTAAAAACCAGGGCGATGCAATGAATTTTATCAAAAAATTAAAAGAAGACTTTATCCCTTTTATCGAAGAAAAATTAAGTTATACATTTGACAACGGAAACAATACTGCCATTGCAAGCCGCACCTTGCTAAGTATACCATTATCTACTAAATGGACAGTGAATACTACCTACCAATATAGAAAAACAGAAAACACGGTAAGCAATGTAAACGCAAATACAAACGATTTCTTAACAGGGATAGAATATAAATTTCATCCAAAAATAAGCTATACGCTCGATCTAGGAGTTTCTACAGCAAATTCTAATGTCACTAGTTACACCCAAGCATTGATTCATACCTATCTAAAAATGAAACCAATGAAACTGCAAGATCTTGAGATTGGGTACAGAAGAGAAGTTCAAAACTTTAATTCTGATTTGATTAGTAAAGAGATTGCTGTTAATAATTATTATTTGAATTATAACCTGAGTACCAATTTTAATTTCGGATGGTTTACTCAGTATTTCTATTCATCACAAACAGATGAAAATAAAAGGAACTTACTTTTTACCTCATTTTACTATAACTTTATGGCTAAACCCGTCTTAAAAGGAGGACTAAACTACCAATACATATCTTATAAAAATAGAGTTCCTTTAGACTATTTTAGTCCAAAGAAATTTAATGCAGCCGAATTATTTTTAGAAGTACTAAAAGACGAAAAGATAGCCGAAGTTAACTCTTGGTACTACAATGCTAACATAGCAACAGGATATCAATTTATTGAAGATGATAGCAAACAGTGGACCTACAGAGTGCAAGCAAAAATAGGTTACAAATTTTCTGATCGCTTAATTGCTAATCTTTATGGAACTAGAAGTAATATTGCATCGGCAACTGCAGCTGGATTTACCTTTAACGAATTAGGTTTAAGAGTAAAATGGAATCTAGCTAGTAAACCCTTATTTAAACTCAAATAAGCACTACAAAAAATATCAAAACATACAAAAGAAAAAGTCTCAAAACTAAAACACGCCCTTGAGAATTGAATATTTGCTACCTACTTACAACAGGAGCAGTAAGGCAAAATAAAAAGAGAGGGTAGTTCACTAATTGTGAAATACCCTCTCTTTTAAATGCAATAAAACGTTTCGAATTTAGACTAAAATAGTAACCATATCCTATTAGATCACTAACTGAAAAACAACATCGTCAAAGCCAATTTTACTTCTTATTTCAGCCGTATTGGGCAAAGTAAGACAATCTATTTCATCAATCGTTGCTTTTACCAAATAGGGTTTAATAAGTGATAATGGGACCACAATCATCTTTCCGTCAACGAACTTATCTGCAACTTCACTTTCGGTCAAAGGACCAGCCCATTTCAGGTTATAACAATATGCCATAGCAGCTTGTCTAACAAAAGTAATATGCGCTTCCTCTATTAAGGACCACCTGATAGAAACCAAAAAATATTTTTCAGTATCAGCCAAAGATTGAATATCTTCAAATGCTGCGGGATTATGTAGTTTTATTTCCATCATCTTGTCTTTTTATATCACCAGCTAAAGTAAGTAATAATCCGCTTAAGTGATTAATAACATCGATGAAACGCACTTTTTACCTATTATAATGACTTTTTTCTTATAAAATAATAAGAAAAATTAAATAAGAGAGTCAGAATAAACTTTTCTCAAACAACACAAAATCATACAATTTTCACTAATTACTTTTGAAAATAGGCTATCTTAAAAAGTAATTTACAGCACATAAGATTACTAGAACAACGAGCATCACTGCTACAGTATTCTATTTTTACGGGAATTTAAAATAATTTGAAAATGAAATAATGTACTACCTCAATCGAAGGTTGGTAAAACAACAAGGCAATCAACTACAAGAGATTGAGTCTTTTCATTAGTTCGGGTCTATTTGAGCGACTCACTGGTATAACATCTTTATCGATTAGAACGCTATTGTCCTCGATATCAATTATTTTTTTGGTGTTGATTATAAAGGAGCGATGCACTTTTAAAAATAAATCTTTGGGTAATTTATCTTCTATCTTTTTAAGTGTCGAATGAACAATGTAGTTTTTCCCTTCGGTTTTGATGTGAATATAATCTCCTTTGGCTTCCACGATATTTACAGAAGCTATTTCGATTTTAATCAATCGTCTATCGATATTAATGTAAAATTGCTCGCTATTATCCTCATTTACTGCTGAATCTTCTTTTTTAACTGTTGCATTACCAATAGCATTCACTTTTAAAATTGTTTTTTCAAAACGATCCTTAGTTATTGGTTTTACTAGGTAATCAATAATACAATTGTACTCGAATGCCTCGAAAGCAAAATTCCTATCAGAGGTTACTAACACAATATGTGGAGGGTTTTTGATGGTTTGAATAAAATCAAAACCAGTAAAATCAGGCATATGAATATCTAAAAAAATAAGATCGACCTCATTACTATTCAAATACTTAATCGCTTGAAGTGCATTTGAGAATTGAGCTGCAATTTTTAGATCAGAATAATCAGTAATGAATTGCGCTATAATAGCTCTTGCCATTTCTTCATCATCGATAATAATGCAATTCATAAACGAAGTTGTTATAAATCACTCAAAAATATTTGCATGTTTTCTAAAATAGTTTCAAAAACATCTTTCAAATCTGTTGAGTTCTTTTTTAAGTTATTTTCATATTCCTCAGCAATATAATAACTTTTTTCTAAACCTAGAATAGATATTTTGTGTTTTAATTTATGGACTGACTGTGCAGCTTGTAAATAATTTGAATTTTTAAAGGCATTATTGTACACCTCAATCTCTTCTGGCAGTTCTCTTTTTAAAATTGCAAGCAGTTTTTGTTTAAATTCAGTGTTATCTCCAGAAAGGTCATTTATATAATTTAAATTAGGCTGTTCCATTGTTTTTCTTTATTGTAACATAAAAAGTTGTTCCCACATTCATTTGGCTTTCTAGCCATATTTTTCCCTGATAAAATTCTACGATTTTCTTCACGATCGCTAAGCCTATCCCTGAGGAGGAATCGTTATTTTCTAATTTAGAAAAAATATTAAATATCTTATCCTTGTACGCATCAGGAATACCCATTCCGTTGTCTTTGATATAAAAACTAAACTCCTCATCATTTTCAGTGCTTCCTATTTCTATGATAACTTTATCTTTATCATTGTATTTTATAGCATTCTGAATCAAATTTTGAAAGAGCTGTTTTATTCTAAAATCATTACCCTTAACTTTTGGTAAAACATTGTTAATTTTAATAGTAACATTACTTTGAATGGACATGGTTATTAAAAGATCATTAACCAAAACATTTAAATCAATCAATCTGTCATCACTGAGTTGCCTCTCTATCGCGCTGTAATCTAAAATTCCTTTGATCAAGAAATCCATTTTCTCGACATTAGACAAGATTAACTTTAAAGACTTAGTGTTGGCATCATTCATAAGTGCTGTATTATCCTCAATAAACCAGTTGATCAGCGTATCAATACTGCGCAACGGAGCTTTTAAGTCGTGTGACACCATGTGTGCATACTCGTTTAACTCCTTATTTTGTTTTTCTAAGCTAATTAAAAGCTCTTCTCTTTGCTTATTGATTTTAACGATCTCGATAGACTGTTCTTTTACATAATCCGAAGTATTAAACGCTTCAGACTTTGTTGTGACTGTATCATCAAGATTCATCGAGCTTAATATAAATTCAAGATTCTTGTTTACTTCCTTCAAACTTTCGGCTTCGTCTCGTAGTTTTTTATTGGCTTCAAAAAGTTCGTCTGAGCTAATTTTCATTGCTCTTTGTAGCAACTCAATTTGATCTTCGAAGTTTTTATACGATTCATTAATGGCTTCGAGAAAAATATCCAAGTCATTCAATCCTCCTCTAAGTTTTTTATCGATTTGTCTTTTTAATAATGGATTCATTATTCACTTATTAAAGTTAATGTCATCGTTTGATTGTGTAATTGACAAGCTGTACTTCCATTAAAAGGCGCCATTTCACCATAAGAATAAAATCCTGTCATAGGCACCGTTGCTCCAATCGCATCGCGTACCTCTTCAATCTCTTCTTCTACTCTTTGATCCATTACCAGTTTACGACCAATACAACTCACTAATATAGCCAGTTCAGGAGCGCTAACTCTATCTTTCATTGCAAATTCGGCAGCAACTTGAGCACCACCAACAATCCCATCTACAGAGGCCATCATTAATTGCACCTTAGAATCAATTGGTACATCTCCCGCTAAAGTCATCGAGTGATCGTCATTGTTGATGTTTAATATAGTACGTACAACAGGAGCCGATTTTCCTTCGGGAGTAACATTTAAAGGATACAACAAAGAAGCTTGGGGCAATTCCTTTGCTTTTTCGCCCAAATATTTTTTATATAAATCTAAAGCGGGTTGACCATCAATCTCATACAACACATTGGCCTTTGACTTAGTAATTACACGCTCAGGACCAAACGGAATCCAACCTCCAAAACTAGCATAGGAAACCTCCAAACTTTGACCATAAAAACCAATTAAAAGAATTTCGCCTTCTTTCGGATCTTCTTTATAGGAAGCTATTGTTTTTTCAAATCGAGCATCATCACCACACATTCCTCCAGTGATAGAAACAACCTTATCAAGCCCTTTTTCAAGACCATTAATTAAAGAACTTCCATTGACAAAACTACCTTCTGAGAGTACAAATAAATGCTTTAAGTTATCTTTTGGCAGTTTTTTATAAAGAGCTTCTCCTAATGCACTAGCATTTTTATCGTAATTCAAAATATTATCTCGTTCTACAACGAATGTACTCTTCTCTAATTCGATAGCCGTCACAGATATAGAACTGTCGTTTACATTACAACATAAGATTTCTCCAGCGGTTGAGCCAAAGACGATATGCTTATACGGAAACTCTTCCCGAATTTCTTTGATAATCTCTTCTTTTTCTAACAAATAGCGGTTACCAAAAACCAATACTAACGGATTATTTAATATTGCCTTTTCTTGAAAATATTTCCAGTTCTGAGATCCTATTTTTGACGCTTGAATGACTTTCATAATTTATTTATTAAGTTTTATAAAAAAGGTAGTTCCTACCCCTTCTTCACTTTCAATCCAAATCTCACCCTTATAGGTAGCTACAATTTTCTTTACGATAGACAAACCAAGTCCTGTGGAATGCTCACTCGTTGTAAAAGATTGAAAAGTATCAAATATTTTTTGGTGGTTTTTCTTGGCAATACCTACACCGTTATCTTTGACTGCAAACACATAGGCGGTAGCGTGTTCTTCACAAGAAACTTCAACTAGACCTACTTCTCTTTCAATATAATTAACCGCGTTTCCTATTAAATTTTGAAACAATTGCTGCACTCTGTAGCGATCAGCATTTATAACTGGCAAAGTATTTACAATTTTAACAGTAATATGCTCTGGGATATGAATAATCTCAATTATGCTCTGAATGATAGCATGTGTATCTACTTTCTCTAGAGCGATATTTTCTTTATCAATTTTAGAGTAAGTCAAAATACCCTCGATTAAATGATCCATTTTCTCTACTTTATTTTCCATCATTGAAAAATATTTCAAAGTTTGCTCATTAAAAGCCTTATCATTATCCTCTTTAATCCAAGAAATTAATGAGTGCATGCTTCGCAAAGGCGACTTTAAATCATGCGAAACAATTTGTGCATAATCTTCTAGCTCCTTATTAGTTTTTGCCAAACTCTCGACTAACTCTTCCCTTTGTTCTTCTAACAATTTCTTATTCGTGATATTTTCTTCGATTGCAAAATACCGAACCACTTCACCACGTTTGTTATACAAAGCTTGACCTTGAATTTTTACCCAATATTTCTCTCCTTCTTTGGAGTAATTCACAATTTCACAAGTAAAAGGCTGTCCTTTACTAATTTGATTACTCAAATATTTAATTGTTTCTGGATCTGTGTCTTCACCTTGCAATATATGACCTGGTTTTTTGCCAATTAAATCTTCCTTCGCATAACCAGACATTCTTTCGAAACTGGTATTAACCCATTCAATATTTCCGTTTAGATCAGATATAATAACGGCATTAATGTTTTTTTCGGCAATCAGTGAAAGCAAGTACAACTTATCCTCTTGCTCTTTTTGATCTGTGATATCGAGGTGTATTCCGATCGAACCAATAACTTTTCCGTATATATCATAATTAGGGGCTCCGCTAATTAACCAATTGCGTATCGCACCTTCCTTGTTTTTAACTTGTACTTCATAAGTGTCAGTAATACCATGATTTCTTAATTCATTTTTTTCACTAACAAGTTGCATACTTTCCTCAGTAAGCAATAAACCAGAAGCTTTGTTGCCTATTAAATCATTCAAGTCGTAACCACTCATTTGGCAAAAGCTATTATTGGCCAAAATTATTTTTTCCTCCTGATCTACTTCGATCAAGCCCAAATTCATATTGGCGATAATGTTACTGTATTTTTCTCTTTCGTTGCGCAGTATTTCTTCGTGTCGTTTCTTCTCAGTTGCATCCTCAATCATGGCAAAATACTGCTCAACATTACCACTATCGTCTAAAATAGGTTGCGCTTTGGTTCTTACCCAAAAGCCTTTCTCGCCTTTTCTTCGATGCAAATGTTCTACGTTAAAAGCTTCTCCTTTACTAAAAGGGACAGTCATTTTTAACAGTTCTTCTTGAGGTGTTTCGTCACACTTTCCTAGATTGATAGGTGTGTTACCAATAACTTCTTCTCTTGAAAAACCAGTTAATTTTAAATAAGCGTCATTACACCAAAAAATAACACCATTGGGTTTTGTAAAAAGAATACCGTTTTCGTTGGCGCTAGCAACAAGAGAAAGTCTATTTAACTCCTCTTGATCACTTTTTAAAGTTTTCTTTTGATCATTGATTTTACCGACTAATTCTTTTAATTCCTTAGTGGTAATCTCCTGATTTTTAAGAACATGTAGTAAATCAACCAAAGGATCGTGAAAGGCAAAATCATGAATGGTTAGCTTCTTTTCTCTTACTTCCTCCATAGAAACAAACCAAGGAGAGCCAACAAACAGAATTGAACCTTGGTAATCTTGAAATTGGCCTCGTAAATTAAGTGTGTCAGCTGTACTAGTAAGCAATACTAACTGATTACAAATTGTCGAAAAATTAGCAAAAGATGGAGTTATGAGCTGTGGCCTTTTGACACCAAAAACCGAATTAAAATGATCATTCAGTTTGATGCTAGGCAAGGTTTTAGCTAAGCTTTTACCAAATCCCACTATTTTTAAATCAGAATCAATTAGAATATAAAAAGGGAAAAGCTTGTTGAAGCTATCTTCATTAAAATTAAATTCTAAATTTTCTATCATTTTTACTACCAGATTATATTAAAAACTTCATGAGAGCTTCCTTCGTCACGAGTTTGAATCAAATTAATCGTTACGGGGGTACTATACATAATTCCTAATCCTTGAATTAAACCTCTAACAAAATCTTGGAGCCCTTCTCTTTTGGACAAATAGTGCAAGTTGATGCTGTTTTCGGTAACGTTTGTGACTTTAAACTCAGGCGGTGTTAATTTCGGGTAAATTAACATAACACGATTATGAAACAGTGGTAAATTTATTAAAAATTGTTTCAAATTATCGCCGCCGGCTTCCATCAACCCACCAT
>CAXBGV010000106.1:0-8628 GCA_963975235.1 uncultured Flavobacterium sp.
CAAGATGTTCTTAATGTAAGTAAGTTAGCTTCTGATGGCGTTGCTTTAAAAGTAACACTGTTTGCAGCAAGTACTTGTAATTTAGCTTGATAGTTGGTGTAGCTTGGAATGATAATGTTTTCGGCCCAATTGGTTAAGAGTACTTTACGGTCGTAATTACTACCGCTAATTGTATCACTATCATCACTTGATGAGCAAGCTACAATGGTGCTAACAATGCTAAAAAATATAAATAGTTTCTTCTTCATGTCGACTTTTTTTTGCAAAATTACAAAAGGAATTGTACTTATCTGTATTTATTCTAAATTAATTTACTGTAGCAGCTTGTGCAACTGTGAAACCAAATTTTGTAGCTATTTGAGCTGAAATGGTGTCTAATTTGGCGCCTAGTGTGTCTATGTCCCAAAAACCGTTCGTACCAGATACCATTGAAGCTAACATGGCATCAACTTCTGATTTTGTAAAATAAGGGCTATTTGTTGCAGGGTTGTTAGTGTATCGTAAAGATATTATGAATCCGTAAGCTTCTGATAAAGCATGAAAAGCTTTAGCGCCTTTATCGGTCACTAATTTTCCTTTTCCTTCTTGTAGGTAGAAAACGGCTCTAACAGCAGGAACCTTTGCAAGTTTAGCTTTAATGATGTCAATTTGTGCATCACGAGTCACATAATCGTTTGCAACAATTGCAGCTCTACCTTTACGGAAAGCCAAGTCGATGTCAGCTGTTAGTGTATTAAAATCCACATCAGCATTAACTTGACCAATGTAGCTAGCCCAAAATTTTGTACCATCTACACCATAAATATAACCGTAAGCTTCATCCCAAGTATGCTCCATGGTAGTATATGTTTTTCCTGTTTCTACAACTTTGTTGGTATTATTGGTTTTATTAGTACCGTCATCAAGTTTACTTTTACTCAAATAATTATTTACAATTTGATCCATAAAACTAGCTCCCATCAATCCTTTTAAAAGAACTTGTTGAGGCTCTAAACCGTTTGCTGCAAATAATCGTTTGCTTGTCCCGTCTAGGTAAGACCCTGCAACTCCAGCGGCAGCATTCGTACCTGCGCTTGCATCTTGTGCTAATGTTAATTGTGCTTCAAAATATGCTTGAACAGCTGTTTTTTCGGTAATACTTCCACCACCTAAATAGAGTTCGAAATAATCTTTTGAAGCCGCAGTTTTATCTTTAAGTTGTTTTCCAGAAGTATTTAGTGCAGTAGCTGTAAAGGCATTATTTGTATTGGAGTACATATTGCTCAAAACGGTTTTATCTGCAAGAGTTCCGTTTGTAGCTGCTGTTTTAATGTAATTTCCCATTTCTTCTAGCATAGATAATCTACTGCTTTGTCCGGAGAAATCTACTGTAGTAACACTATTTCTTTCAAATGTGTAGGTTGTAGGTATTGTATAGTTGGCTATTGTTGCGTCTGTACTATCATCACTTGAACATGAACTCAAGGATAAAGTAACTAGTGATAAGGCTGAAAAAATTAAATTAGAATATTTCATGATGGTTATTAAGATTAAATAAAAATAAGTTTTGCAAATATAAAACGCAAATTAGAATTGGCAAAACTTTGTTTAGATTATTTCTAAATAATATTTTATCGCACTGATTTTGTGGTTATTGCAGGAAGTTTATTTGAATTCAGGAAAATGAACTGCACTAAACGTACTTTGATTAGGGGGGTGCTCATGATGAAATCCGAGCTAATTTATTCGAATTCATGCTTTTAAGCAGTTACTTTAAGTTTTTATTTAGAAATAATCTAAATAAAATTTGGATTATAAAAGAAACATCTTACTTTTGCTTAAGTTTAATCATTCTAAATAAAATTAACATGAATAAAGTATTATTTAAAACATCAATAGTTGTGCTAATTACAGGTTTTTTTCTAGCCTGTAATAACGATAAAGAAGATGTAGCTACAGTTTCTAAGAAACAAGTGATAGAAAATTATGCAAGTATAGCTTATGCCAATTATAAAAAGGCTTATGATGATGCGGTAATTTTAGAAACTGCAATCAACACGTTTATAAACACGCCTACACAGATAAATTTTGATGCTGCCAAATCTAAATGGAAAGAATCACGAGAAAGTTATGGAACAACAGAGGCATTTCGTTTTGCAAATGGACCAATTGATGATATAGATGGACCAGAAAGTTTGATGAATGCTTGGCCACTTGATGAAAACTATATTGATTATGTTGAAGGAGCAAGTACATCAGGGATAATTAATAACCCAATATTGTTTCCTACTATAGATAAGGTATTTCTAGAAGCACAAAATGAAAATGGTGGAGAAAAAAACATAAGTGTTGGTTATCACGCAATCGAGTTTTTACTTTGGGGGCAAGACTTAACCGCTCCATCTGAGAAAAAAGCCGGTTTACGTCCTTACACGGATTATGTGGTAAATGGTACAGCATCTTATCCTTTACGTAGAGGAGCTTATTTAAAAGTATGTGCTGACCTACTAACGGATCATTTAGATTATATGGTGAACCAATGGAAAATTGATGGAACATATAGGAAGACCTTTCTATCACTAGCCGAAAATACTGCCATAAAAAATATGTATTTAGGAATTACAACTCTTGTATCTGCTGAATTACCCGTAGAACGTATGGATGTAGCGTTAGGAAATGCAGATCAAGAGGATGAGCATTCTTGTTTTAGTGATAATACACATAGAGATATTATGCTTAATTTACAAGGTGTTATTAATGTGTATCAAGGGAAGTATGGCAGTATTGATGGTGCTTCATTAGAGGATTTAGTGCAGCAGAGTAATGTTGAAGTATATGATAATACAACAGTAGCGATTAATGCTTCTTTGACAAAAGTAGCGGCTATACTTACGCCTTTTGACTTAGCTATTTCTGGAGGATTAAATTCTACCGAAGGCGCCAAAGTTAGAGCAGCTGTTTTGGAACTTAAGAATTTTGGAGCAAATCTATTAGCTGGAGCTTCAAAAATTGGAATTACCGTTAACGGATAGTCGAAATAAGTGTTTAATTTAAAGTGTCCCGTTAAGGACACTTTTTTTGGTTTATAAAAATGAAGAATAGTTTAAAGATTATATTGTTAGTTGTATGTTTTCAGTTTTACAGTTGTAGTGATTCAGACGATAAATATGTTGATTTAGTTGCCGAAGAAGGAGAGCAATATTCAGGAGGTGAAACGACTTTCTTTAATACTACTGAAGAGGCATTTGGTTTTTCGGCACCCAATCTAACTTTTGATGAGCAGAGTGATTTTGGTATTGGGAATTCTTTTTTCAGACAAAGTTGGGTTACGGCTCCCTCATCAACCACCGCAAGAGATGGACTAGGGCCTTTTTTTAATGCTGTATCTTGTTCCAGTTGTCATTTTAAAGATGGTAGAGGTAGAGCACCACTATTTGATGGAGAAACGGCACATGGTTTGTTGTTGCGTTTAAGTATTGCAGGCGTTAACTCTAACGGAAGTTCTTTTGCTGACCCAATTTATGGTGGACAAATGCAAGACAATGCCATTTTAGGACAAACATTAAAAGGTAGGTTTAACATTGTTTATCAAGATATTATTGAAAGATTGGCTGATGGAACGGTGGTGACTTTAAGGAAACCAACGTATGTATTTAACTCTTTAGGATATGGACCATTAGCCACTGATCTAAAAGTTTCACCAAGAGTGGCAAATCAAATGATTGGTCTGGGATTACTTGAAGCTATTGATGAAAGTACTTTATTGGCTTTCGCTGATGCAGCGGACATTAATAACGATGGGATTTCAGGAAAAGTAAATTATGTTTATGATGTAGCGACCAACTCGAAAAAGATCGGGAGATTTGGTTGGAAAGCCAATCAGCCAAATGTTCGTCAACAAGTAGCAGCTGCTTTTTCAGGAGATATCGGGATTACATCTAGTTTGTTTCCAAATGAAAATTGCCCACCAGGTGTAGACTGCAACGCAATTGCTAACGGAGGTTCTCCTGAAATTACAGATGCAAATCTAGATAAAGTTGCTTTGTATTCAAGTACTCTAGCGGTGCCGGGTAGAAGAAATTATACAGAACAAAATGTATTGGAAGGTAAAAAAGTATTCGAAACTATTAACTGTACCAGTTGTCATATTCCTAAAATAAAAACAGGGAATACCCATGTTATTACCGCATTGCGCAACCAAACAATACGTCCTTATACAGATTTGTTGTTGCATGATATGGGAATAGGCTTAGCGGATAATGCGCCTGATTTTGAAGCTTCGGGCCTAGAGTGGAGAACGCAGCCTTTATGGGGGATAGGGCTAATTAACACGGTTAATAAGCATAGTAATTTACTCCATGATGGTAGAGCTAGAAATGTAACCGAAGCCATTTTGTGGCATGGTGGTGAAGCTGAAAAGGCTAAAAATAGTTTCAAACAATTGACAACTAAACAAAGGAATCAGTTGCTTGAATTTATAGATTCACTCTAATGTTTTGTACAATATAAAAAGAGATTCTAGTTTTTAGAATCTCTTTTTTTCTTTTCTTTTTTCATAAATTAATATCGTCAATGAGTATCTCCCGTTAAGACTACGTTTGATATTCAGCGATAACTTGAACCAATTCTACTACAGAGAATATATTTTTAGAAGTTAAATAGATAGTTTTAACTTTTGTTTTGTCTTTAAAGCCTTTTCTATTTAAAAATCAATTACGAAATCAGCAAAATAAAGCAGAAATAATACTGGTTGATGGTGAGAAGTTTTCTTGTACGGCAGTCGCTTCCTAAACAGATTAGAATATTTTAAAGTGCTGCATAAATGGCTACAAGTCAAAATGCTCTAAAATTAATTCTTCCTTTTAGCTTTGATTTTTAAGACAATTGTTATCTTTGTTTGTGACGGAGTTTTGCGCAAAGGGTACCTTAAATTTTATTTTTTAGTTGCTCAATTTTATCCTCAGCTTGCAGTAGTCTGAGCTTTTATGTTTTTTTGCATATTTAATTTTATCAATGGTTCAATAACTATTATTTTTGACTAAAATTGCAGTAATGTTTCGATTAATTATTTTTATCTCAAAAAACAAGTGATAAACTATACTATTTTTAAGAATGATACATCCAGCCAGTGGGTAACCTTTGTACATGGGGCAGGGGGAAGTTCCTCTATATGGTTTAAGCAAATAAGGGATTTCCAGAAGCATTACAATGTTTTATTACTAGATCTAAGAGGTCATGGTAAATCACAATCTATAATTAAAGCTACATTTAATCAGCGATATAGTTTTCCAGAATTAGCTAATGATATTTTAGAGGTTTTAGATTATTTAAAAATTCAGTCTTCCCATTTTGTTGGTATTTCATTAGGAACTATTTTAATTAGACAGTTAGCCGAAATGTATCCTAACAGAGTCCAAAGTATGATTTTGGGAGGAGCTATCTTAAAAATGAATTTTAGATCTCAAATTTTAATGAGAGTAGGCAATTTATTTAAGTACGTGATGCCTTATCTAATATTATATAAACTTTTTGCTTTTATTATCATGCCGAGAGAAAATCATAAGCAATCTCGGATTCTTTTTATTAACGAGGCTAAAAAGTTATGTCAAAAAGAATTTATAAAATGGTTCCGACTAACGGCACAAATCAATCCTGTTTTAAAGTGGTTCAGACAAGTAGAGCTAAATATTCCTACCTTATATGTAATGGGTAAGGAGGATTATATGTTTTTACCTTCTGTCAAGTCAGTGGTAGCTAGCCATGTGAAGTCCTCAAAATTACATATTATAGAAAATTGTGGTCACGTTGTAAATGTAGAGCAAGCGGCTATTTTTAATCAAGCTGTTTTGTCATTCATGCAAGTTGTTCCAAAAAAAATGCCAGCATTTTAAAAATGCCGGCAATTCTTTAACTAACCAAAACCAAATAATAAATAACCAGTTTATTACTTCAGCAAAGATCAGGTATAACTCGATGTTGTGCTGTTAATTTTGTGTTATTAGTTTGTTGTTTATTCGTTAAGATTTATCAGTGGTTTTTTAAAAACTTTATTTTTTGTCTTGTAGTGCAAAAACTTTCTTTAAAACATCTGACGTTCTTGAATTTAAATTTGTTCTAATATCTTTTTCTTCTACAGTAATCATTTTAAAAACTCCTTCCAGAGCTTTATTTGTTATATAATCTGTAATATCAGGATTTACTTTAGATACAAATGGTAGTGAGTTGTACTTTGTAATAATGTTTCCCCAAACCACATCGGCGCCTACTTTTCCTATTGATGTTTTTACAACAGGATTAAATTTGCTGTAAAGTGCAGTAGTTGTATTCGTTTGCAAATAACTCGTAGCCGAGTTGTCAGCACCTAATAAAATGCCTTTAGCATCTGTAATGCTCATGTTTTTTATGGCCGAAACAAAAATAGGTGTAGCTTCTTTAACAGCGTCTTCGGCAGCACGATTAAGGGCTTTTATACCGTCATCAGCTAAACTACTCATTCCTATTTTGCGCAATGCTTGGTCAACTTTAACTAGTTCGTCTGGCATGAGAATTTTTACGGCTTCATTTTTATAAAAACCATCTGCTTTTGTTAATTTAGAAACTTGTTCTGTAACTCCTTTATTAAGGGCTTCTTTTAGTCCGGCAGCAATGTCTAAACCGGAGCTTGTTCCGCTAACAGATGCTGCTTTATCTGTTGCTTTTTTTATCAAATCTTTAAACTGCGCTGCGCTAATTAAGGGGATAAATAATAACAGTATTACTAATTTTTTCATCATGATTTTGTTTAAAATGGTTTTACGAAAAGATAACTGTCTTGTTACTGTAGGTCATTACTTTTCTTTCTGAGTGTAATTTTATGGCTCTTGCCAAAACGATTCGTTCTAGATCTCTACCTTTCATAATAAAATCATCCACAGAGTTAATGTGTGAAACGGGCGCAATATCTTGCTCGATAATTGGTCCTTCATCAAGTTCTTCGGTCACATAATGACTGGTTGCTCCAATGATTTTTACACCGCGTTTAAAAGCCGAGTGATACGGTTTAGCCCCAGGGAAAGCGGGTAAAAACGAATGGTGAATATTGATGATTTTATTTTGATAAAGAGCAATCAATTTTGGTGTAATAATTTGCATATATCGTGCCAAAACAATAAAATTTACCTCATATTGTTTCAGTAAGACTATTTGTTGTTGCTCCCCTTCTTCTTTATTGTCCTTTGTAAATGGAACATGGTAAAACGGAATATTAAATTGATCTGCAATTGGTTTTAAGTCCATGTGATTGCTTATAATCAACGGAATCTCTACGTTTAATTCTCCTGCGCTATAACGCCCCAGTATGTCATACAAACAATGTTTATACTTAGAAACAAACAACGCCATTTTTGGCTTTAAATCTTTGTTGTAAAAATCCCAAGCCATATTAAAATCTTGGGCAATAGTTTGTTTAAAATCTTCTTTTATAGCGGCTAAACTAATCTCAGGATTTGTCAATTGACTCTCTAATCGCATAAAGAAAACGTCTTGTTCCACATCAACATGCTGATCAATATAGGTAATATTTCCTTCTACTTTTACAATAAAATTAGTAACTGCGGCAATGATTCCTTTTTGGTCTTTACAATGAATCAGTAGGGTGATATTTTGCATTTTGGTTGGTTGTTTTTTGGTAATAGAAGCTAATTACTTTTTGTCTTGCATAGCAAAAACAGATTGTAGTAAAGGAGATGTTCTAGAGCTAATATTCGTTCTTATATTTTGTTCCTCAACTGCGATCATTTTAAAGACACCCGCCATTGCTTGATTAGTTACATAATCATTCAAATCAGGATTTACTTTTTTTACCAAAGGAATGCTATTGTATTTGGTGATTATATTGGTCCAAACTTGATCTGCCCCCACCTTATTAAACGAGTTCTTAATAACAGGATTGAATTTACTGTATAATGCTGTTGATGTGCTGTTTTGTAAGTAATTTGTCGCAGCTATATTGCTTCCCAATAATATTGTTTTGGCATCAGTAAAAGTCATATTCTTAATTGCGTCTACAAATATTGGTGTAGCTTCTTTTACTGCATCTTCGGCAGCACGGTTTAGTACTTTTAGCCCTTCATCAGCTAGAGAGCTAAGTCCAATGCTTCTTAAGCCCGCATCTACTTTTCTCAGCTCTTCGGGTAATAAAATTTTCACAGCCTCGTTTCTGAAAAAACCATCAGTGGCTGTTAATTTTGTAACTTGTTTTGTGATTCCGTTGTTCAACGCTTCTTTCAATCCAGCAGAAATATTGAAGGTTCCGTTAGTTCCTATGGTAGGATATTGATTTGCTATTTGTTGTAGCTCGGCGCAACTAGTAAGGGTAAAAATGCTAAGTAAGAATAGGAATTTTTTCATGATATGTTTTATTTGTTCCAAAAATACTACTTAATTAAAAATAGAGCGGTATAATTTTCTTTAGAAGCAACAACTTTATGTTATATTTCGGAACAGTGGTCCTCCTGTCCGATATATCCAGACTGTAATTGCTCTATTAGCAATTACAGTCTGGGATGCCACTTCCATCAGGGCTATTTATCACGTTTTCTGCTTTTTTATTAACATCTCAAAGGAAGAGTGAACAATCATTAAAAATTTTTGTAAATTGCACTCCTAAAA
>CAXBGV010000107.1:0-8596 GCA_963975235.1 uncultured Flavobacterium sp.
GAAAGTAATGCTTTGGTGTTTATAGCATTTACATTAAGCTGGACTTCACAAACGTAATAGGTAAATAACATTTTTTTTAGCCTGCTGTATATTGTTGTATTTGCTATAGCTGTTCGCTAATAGATAAAAGAATCACAGCAAAACAAAGCTGCAACTACCCACTATTGCCGTAGGGCGAGCTAGAGATTTACTTGTTACTAGTCTCCAGCTATTTTGAAAAGGCATACTTTTTTCTCCCGTTTATAGTATTATCCAAATATCAACATATATACAGTAAAGCAAGATTAACCTGTGAAAGAAAAATATTCAAGAATAACGTTCAAGCTATTGCTTTTAATTCCAGTTCTATTTATTTTATTTGTGGTAGATCAATTTATACTACCACAAAAACAAATTAACGATTACATTAAAGAATATAATAAAATTGTAGTAAATAGACGAGGAAAATTTAGTACTAGGAGTTCTCAAGAATTAATAGGGTATCGATATCACACTCATAAAGGTTACGAGTTTGCCACAGCAAAGACGTATATCGAGGAAAATGAAATTATCATTAGTGAAAGTTATTTATTTCAAAGTATTAGCGGCCTGAAAACAGTAACAAAAGACTATTCAAAATCGCTGATGTCTGGATCTAATGGCGCTTGCTTTTATATTGCAATTGGTTTATTTGCATGTTCGATTATTAGTTTACTGAACTTAAAATTCAATACTACATTATCTGAAAATGGCTTTCAAAATATCATATTGTGTAATGGGTTTTTAATTATCACATTTTTTTATTTACTTTTGTTATATAGTTGATCACCAAGCTCTAAATAGTGTATAATACAGCAAATATATGTATTGTTTTTTGTATATAGCGGAAAGTACATGCTGTTTTGGTATAGCACGAATAGTGCTAATACAACGCTAAAGACATTCATCATCGAACTGAATAAAAGTGGCGCAATTGTTCTAAGTAGTTGATGAAAACCAAAACGAGATTTTTGATAAAAAACCAATTTATAAACTCAAATTACTAATAATGAAATTATTTAAATTTTCCATGAGTTTGTTGCTATTAGTTGTTGCGACAAGTTGTGTGTCTACTGTAGCAATTAATCAACAATTTTATAATTCGAAAAAAGTTGGTGTAATTGTACAAGTCGATAGTATCTCGATGGCAAAAGCAGGTGGTCAGGGATTACTGGATATGGCGCTAACATCCGGAAACAGATTTACAGAACCGCTTAAAAGTGTTGAGCCAAAGTTTAATGTGCAAGAAAATATAAAAAATGAAATTGCTGCTATATTAAAATCAAAAAACAAGCAATTCGAATTTTTGGATCTAAAATTAAATTATAAAGGTTTAGATAAATTTGAGAAGCCTAATTCTGATACAAAATACAGTAAAAAAGATTTCAGAAATTTGAAAACTACAACCAATGTAGATGAAATTTTGTATCTGAATGTTAAATACGGTCTTCTTGTTAGTTATTCTGGAATGATAGAAATAAGCAAGCAAGGTTATGTTCTCATTAGCAGTGAGCTAGTAGACTTAAATGATAATTCGCTTTTGCAACAAGAAACTTTCCAATCGGTTGCTAATATAAAAGGCAATTGGAAAAAAGGGGATGACTATGAAAACCTCAGCAACTCTATTCAAGAGGCAATAGATAATGTGGTGCTTTCGCTGAAAACGAAGTTTTAATAAAAAATAAGTACAGTAGTCTTACGGACTACTGTACTTTTTTTATTTACTATTTTAGACCAGCATACCGCTGTTTTTGGTCGGCAGGTTTTCGCTAATTAAGTTGTTTTATTTCAATGGTTTACTCTTTTAAATAGGCTTCTCTTACTTTTCTAAATAAGTTAGAGGAGTATACAAAATCAACGACTGCTTCGTTATCTGTTCTAAAAATTTCCTCTTTAGTACCTTGCCACGCTTTTACGCCGTTTTTCAAGAACAAAATGTTGTCACCTATTTCCATAACCGAGTTCATATCGTGAGTATTGATCACGGTGGTTATATCATACTCTTCAGTAATTTCCTTGATGAGGTTATCAATTAGAGTTGCTGTATTAGGATCTAAGCCAGAGTTGGGTTCATCACAAAAAAGATATTTAGGTTTGTTTACGATTGCTCTTGCAATAGCTACCCTTTTTTGCATTCCTCCTGATATCTCAGAGGGAAGTTTGTTGTGAGCATCTATTAACGCTACTCTTTGCAAAACAAAATCTACTCGTTCTTTAATTTGGGCTTTATTGTCACGGGTGAACATTTTGAGAGGGAAAGCAACATTTTCAGCCACTGTCATAGAGTCAAATAAGGCACTACCTTGAAACACCATTCCTATCTCGGTGCGCAGCTCTCTTCTTTCCTCATCATCTAGATTTCCGTATATGCGTCCGTCAAATTCAATTGTTCCTACTTCTGGGCGGTGTATTCCAAGTAAGCTTTTTAGTAAAACCGTTTTTCCAGAGCCACTTTGTCCAATTATTAAATTGGTTTTCCCAGTTTCAAAAACAGTAGAAATTCCTTTAAGAATTTTGCTTTCTCCAAATGATTTTTCGATGTTTTTTACTTCTATCATGATCCTAGTAACAATTGCGTTAGTATATAATTAAAAAGTATGATACATACAGATGTCCATACAAATGCCACTGTACTTGCTTTACCAACTTCTAGGGCTCCACCTTTCATATAATAACCATGGAACGAAGGAATAGTTGCTAATAACATGGCAAATATTAACGTTTTTATGAAAGCATAAGCGATGTGGAAAGGGATAAAATCCATTTGAGCACCACTAATAAATTCTGAGCTAGATGTGAATCCACCGTAAACACCAGCCATCCATCCTCCTAGGATACCTAAAAACAGACTAATTCCTATTACGAAAGGATATAGTAATAAGGCTATAATTTTAGGAAAAACCAAGTAGTTTAAGGAATTGACACCCATAACCTCGAGAGCGTCAATTTGTTCTGTCACGCGCATCGTTCCAATACTAGAAGTAATGAAAGAACCCATTTTTCCGGCCATAATAACAGAGATGAAAGTAGGGGCAAATTCTAAAATTACAGATTGTCGCGTAGCAAACCCAATTAGGTATTTTGGGATTAATGGATTAGTAAGGTTCAAGGCAGTTTGTATTGCTACAACACCTCCTACGAAAAACGAAATAAACGCTACAATTCCTAGGGAGTCGATAACAAGATCGTCTATCTCTTTAAAAATTAAATTACGCATTACAGACCATTTTGTTTGCTTGCTAAAAATTTGTTTTAGCATCAAAAAATAGCGTCCTAGTTGCGTTATATATCGAATGAGCATCATAATAGTAAGAATATGGGCTAAATTACAAAATTAGTGTATAGTAATTAGTGAATAGTTAAAAGTAATTAGTAACTAGTATTTAGTTAAAAGTGAATAGTAACAAAATAGTAAGTAGAAAAATAGTTATGTCTTTAAAAAAGCTTTTCTTTCATTTTTTTTAAGCGGTAGCTTCTGATGAATTTTGCTTGTTCTGCTGATACCATCAAAGGCGTTTTGGCAGCTTTTGCTTTGATAAAACCTTGAATGTAATCAAAAAACAATAAAGGTTTCTTTTTCATGAACGACAACTTTGCTGATGCTATAGCCGTGATGAGGAAACCGTAACCTAAGGTATAAAAAGCTTCTCCCTGTTTGTAACGCGCTGTTTTATTGTAATTTGCTCCAGTTGGTTTTAAATGTTTTACGTGCAAGGAGGCGTCAGTAATTACTTTCCAATTATAAAATTTACATAGTAATTCGTCTACGGTATCCCAGCCCATTTGTGCTTTTAAACCACCAATCTGTTGGAAAGTTGCCTTACGGTATGCTTTTAGCGCACCACGGATGTGATCTTTATCGGTTAGGTTTTCTAGAACCCATTCGCCATTTTTCTCGATGTAACAAAAACCGCCGACCATTCCTATTGTAGGATCAGATTGAAAATGGTGGGTAATTGTCTCGAAATAGTTTGGAGGAAAAATTAAATCAGCATCGGCTTTCATTAAAACATCATAAGCGTCATCTACTGTTGCTAGTCCAGCATTAAAAGCTTGTATAACTTTACTTCCTGGTAAGTGTATTGCACTCGATTTTTTTTCAACAAGGGTAATAAACGGATGCTCTTTGGCGAAAGCCAAAACAATATCGGCTGTATTATCTGTCGAATTATCGTTTACAATTACTATTTTCTTAGGAAGTAGCGTTTGCGTAACTAATGATTCTAAAGTCAGACTAATTAAAGCTGCTTCGTTGTGCGCCGGTATAACGATATAATAATTCATTCAAGTTTTTTTATTTTCTACAGAAAGGGCGTTATTAAGAGTCAAAAAGTAGTAACGACGATTTTAGTTCTTCATTTTTTCAGCGTAAACCATATAATATCGTGGAGTGAAAAAACGCAATAAAGGACGGAATCCAATTTTTTTAACGGGATGGGTGAATTTTTCTCTAGTAATAATTTTCCAGCCTGTTTTTTCTAAAAGCCAATCTAATTGCCAATCTTCAAATTCGTGATAATGTCTATCCCATTTATCCGTTTTACTGCGGTAAGCAGGCGAAAACCAAAGGCGCAACGGAATAGAAATAAGTAATTTGTCGCATTTTACACTCTCTAGTATGGTGTACGGATTAAGTAAATGCTCGAATATCTCGAATGCTGTAAAAACATCGTAAGCTTCGTTTTGAAGCGCAGTTTGATTGGTATCTAAGTCTTCGCCAGTTGTGTTTTTTACGGTATATCCATTTTCTAGCATTATCTTAGAAAACGGATTAGGTACACCTAAATCAAAGATCGTTTCAGAGGTTGAAACGTGCGATTTTAAAAATGCCAAGGTGTGTTTGAATCTTTTATTGGGAAATGTTTTTTCGTACATAGTCGTTGCAAGTAACGAAAGAGACTTTCGTTGATTATGGTTTATAGAATGCAAATGTACAAAGATATATTTCTTCTATTGTAGATTTTTCTTGTCATTGTTTTAGTGGTCTCTAGTGTAAAGGCGATTTTGATTTTTTTGAAAAAAAAGAAGTCCGCTATCGTTTAATAGCGGACTTCTTATAGCATGTATTTTTGGGTTTTAGTATCTGTAAATAAAAGCATTTACGTTCATTCCTGCTCCTACCGAAGCAAAAAGAAGAATATCTCCTTTTTGGATACTTTGATCTTTAATTTCGCCACGAATTAACAAATCGAACAAGGTTGGCACAGTGGCAACACTACTGTTTCCAAGTTCATGTATGCTCATAGGCATGATGTCTTGTGGAACCGGACGCTCATAAAGTTTGTAAAAACGTTGTATGATTGCTTCGTCCATTTTTTCATTGGCTTGGTGAATAAGAATCTTTTTCACATCATCAATAGCAATTCCGCTTTTGTCTAAACAGCTTTTCATTGCAGCTGGAACAGTTGTCAAAGCAAATTCGTATATTTTACGACCGTGCATTTTTATGTAACGAGTATCAGGATCTAAATCAGTGTTGTATGATTTTCCAAAAAACAAATAGTTGGCTTCATCGATAGCATAAGTTCCGCTTTCGTAGGATAGCATTCCCGTTTTATCTTCTGATCCTTCAATGATCGCAGCTCCTGCACCATCCGAATAGATCATAGAATCTCTATCGTGGTCATCTACAACACGAGACAAAGTTTCTGATCCTATTACTAAGCAACGCTTCGCCATACCAGATTTGATAAAAGCATTGGCTTGCAAAACTCCTTCTATCCAGCCAGGACAACCAAAAAGGATGTCGTAAGCTACACATTTAGGGTTTTTTATTTGTAATTTGTTTTTAACTCTTGTTGCTAAACTCGGTAGCATGTCAGACTGTGTTGTGCCTGCTTTCACGTCTCCAAAGTTGTGAGCAAAAATAATATAATCGATTGTCTCGGGATCAATACCTGCGGTAGCAATCGCTTTTTCAGAAGCCAGAAAAGCTAAGTCAGATGAGTTTTGGTCTTTTTGTGCATAACGCCTGTGCTCGATTCCTGTGATTCCCTTAAATTTATTTATTATGATATCATTTGGACGTCCAAATGGGCTTCCATCTTCATTTAAAAAAACATGATTTCCAAAGTCGGTATTACTTACTTTCTTTTCAGGAATGTAACTTCCTATTCCAGTTATTTTTATTTTCATCGAATTGTTTTCCAAAATTTTAGGCTAATTTAAAGATAAAAAAATAATTCTAGCCATGATATTTACTATGCGTGCATATAATTATGAAATATTATATTTTTTGCTAAAATACTGAGGAATTTTCAATGAATTCATGAAAACACTACTTATTGTAAATAGGGATTTATTGATTGTGTAATTAGTGGTGTAAATAAATTTGTTGCAGTCGAGACATGAGTTGTATTCTTACAGGAATTAAGAAGTAAAAAAAATGCCTCGAAGATCTCGAGGCATTTTTTAAAATTATATGTTTTTAGTTTTACATGTATGCTTCGATTGGAGCACAGCTGCAAACTAAGTTTCTGTCACCATAAGTTTCATCTACACGACGAACGCTTGGCCAGAATTTATTATCACCTACATATTCTAATGGGTAAGCTGCTTTTTCTCTTGTGTATGGTAAAATCCAAGTGTCAGCAGTTAGCATATTTAAAGTATGAGGAGCATTTTTCAAGACATTATTTGGTTCCTCAATAGAAGCCGCTTCAATTTCTTGACGAATAGAGATCATCGCATCACAAAAACGATCTAATTCGGCTACGTCCTCTGATTCTGTTGGTTCAATCATTAAAGTTCCAGCCACCGGGAAAGAAACTGTTGGTGCATGGTAACCGTAATCCATTAAACGCTTAGCTATATCTGAAACCTCGATTCCTTTTTCTTTAAAGGAGCGACAGTCAAGTATCATTTCGTGTGCTGCTCTTCCTTTTTCACCTACATATAAAATAGGGTAGTGTGCTTCTAAACGTGCTTTCATATAGTTAGCGTTTAGAATGGCGTATTTCGTAGCATCAGTAATACCTTCAGAACCTAACATGCAAATATATCCGTATGAGATTAAGCAAACTAAAGCTGATCCGTAAGGAGCTCCAGATATTGCTGTGATTGCTTGGTCACCTCCAACTTGTACTAATGGGTTGCTAGGTAAAAACGGAACTAATTTTTCGTTTACACAAATTGGTCCTACACCAGGTCCACCGCCTCCATGAGGGATTGCAAATGTTTTGTGTAGGTTTAAGTGACATACATCAGCACCAATAGTTGCAGGGTTTGTTAATCCAACTTGTGCATTCATATTTGCACCGTCCATATACACCAACCCACCATTGTCGTGTATGATTTGAGTAATTTCTCTAATAGCACTTTCAAATACACCATGCGTAGAAGGGTAAGTTACCATTAAACAAGATAATTCGTCTTTGTATTTTAAAGCTTTTTCACGAACATCCTCGACATCAATGTTACCATTTTCCATTGTTTTAGTAACAATAATTGTCATTCCAGCCATTGCAGCTGATGCAGGGTTTGTTCCGTGAGCTGATGCAGGGATCAAACAAATTGTTCGTTTTTGATCTCCTCTTGAGTGGTGGTATGCGCGAATTGTCATTAATCCTGCGTATTCTCCCTGTGCTCCTGAGTTAGGTTGTAATGTTGTGCCAGCAAAACCGGTAATTACATTCAGTTGATGCTCCAATTTTTTAAGCATTTTAGTATATCCTTCTACCTGATCCAATGGAGCAAATGGGTGAATTGTATTCCAGTAAGGCATGCTTAAAGGTAGCATTTCTGCCGCTGCATTTAGTTTCATCGTGCAAGAACCTAGTGCAATCATTGAGTGTGTCAATGATAAATCTTTGCGTTCTAATTTTTTGATGTAACGCATTAAACTCGTTTCAGAGTGGTATTTGTTAAATACTTCATGCGTTAAGAATTCCGATTTTCTGTTTAAAAGCATCGGGTAATTGCTTTCTAAAACATATTCTGAAACTTCGAATGCTTCTTTTCCTACTGCTTCTGCAAAAATGGCAATAACTTGATTTAAGTCAGGTGCTAAAATGGTTTCATTTATCGAGATAGAAATAGTTTCGTTGTCGATGTAGTAAAAGTTTACTTCATGTTTTTCAGCAATAGCTTTTACTTTTTGAGCATCAGCTTTTACTACAATCGTGTCAAAAAAGGCAGTATTGGTTTGGTACACTCCCAATTTATTTAAGGCTTCCGACAAAGTAGAAGCGGTAGAGTGCACTTTTTCGGCAATGTATTTTAGTCCTTTTGGTCCATGATACACAGCAAACATTCCTGCCATTACTGATAAAAGTACTTGGGCAGTACAAATGTTTGATGTTGCTTTTTCACGTTTAATGTGTTGCTCACGTGTTTGTAAAGCCATACGTAAGGCACGGTTTCCATCAGCATCTTGTGATACACCTATGATTCGTCCTGGCATAGAACGCTTGTACTCCTCTTTAGTGGCAAAGTAAGCAGCGTGTGGTCCACCGTAACCCATCGGAATTCCAAAGCGTTGTGTTGTTCCTACCACTACAGCAGCTCCCATTTCTCCTGGAGGAGTCAGTTTCACTAATGATAAAATATCAGCAGCGACTGCTACTTTTATTTCGTTGTC
>CAXBGV010000108.1:0-8523 GCA_963975235.1 uncultured Flavobacterium sp.
CGATTGCATACATACCAAATTGATTTATTGATTTTTAAGGTTGCAAATATACAATTAAAAAATTAGTATGCAATTAGTTCCTTCAAAAAAATATACCGAAATTATTACAGGTTGATTTTCATGGCTTTTTCCTATTTGCAATAACCTTAAACGAACACAATACAACAACTTGCTTACCAAATCTATGTTATATTTCTGATAAAAAATTTGATTTTTTTGTAACATTCCCCCAAACGATGCGTCTAACATATAAAACAAATTCACTAACCAATATGAAAAAATCAATAATGGCTTTAAGCGCCGCACTTTTAATCGGAGGAGCCGCATCTGCTCAAAAAGTAGTTTTTGAAGAATACACTATGGACAACGGCCTGCACGTTGTTCTACAAAATGACCCTTCGGCTCCTGTTGTAATTACATCAGTAATGTACCACGTAGGCTCAAAAAACGAAAATCCAGAACGCACCGGTTTCGCCCACTTTTTTGAACATTTATTGTTTGAAGGTACTGAAAACATCAAACGTGGAGAATGGTTTAAAATAGTTACCGGAAATGGCGGTACAAACAACGCCAACACTAGTGACGACCGTACATACTATTACGAAGTTTTCCCTTCTAACAATCTTGAACTAGGATTATGGATGGAGGCAGAACGTATGTTACACCCTATAATTAATCAAATAGGTGTAGATACACAAAACGAAGTGGTTAAAGAGGAGAAAAGATTACGTTATGATAACTCACCTTATGGCCAACTTATTCCTCAGGTAAAGAAAAACATCTTTAAAAACCATCCGTACCGCTGGACAACTATTGGTTCTATGGATCATTTAGACGCTGCTACTTTAGAAGAGTTTCAAGCTTTTAACAAAAAATTCTACATGCCTAACAACGCTGTACTTGTAGTAGCTGGTGATTTTAAAACCGAAGATGCAAAACAATGGATCCAAAAATACTTTGGTAATATCAAAAAAGGACCTGCTATCGAAAGACCTGCTTTTACAGAAGAGCCGATCACTGAAACGATAAAAGCTACATTTGAAGATCCTAACATTCAAATTCCTATGATTGTTGCCGCTTACCGAACAGCTTCTATGAAAGATCGTGATGCAAGAGTTTTAGACTTTATCTCTACCATATTAAGTGATGGTAAAAGCTCTAGATTATACAAAAAAATTGTTGACGATAAAAAAATGGCTTTGCAAATTGGAGCATTCAACAACAGTCAAGAAGATTACGGGACTTACATATTATACGGATTACCACAAGCACCTTTTACATCTGAGAATATCTTAACTGAGATCGATGCTGAAATTGTAAAACTTCAAACAGAATTAATCTCTGATAAAGAGTTACAGAAGTTGCAAAACAAATACGAAAATCAATATGTAAACAGTAATGCAAGTATTGAAGGTATCGCGAGTAATCTAGCCACTTTTTATATGCTTTACAAAGACATCAACTTGATCAATACAGAGATTGATATCTACCGTAGCATCACACCAGAAGAGATTAGAACTGTTGCAAAAAAATACCTAAATCCTAACCAACGTTTAGTATTGGATTATTTGCCAAAAACAGAAAAAGCAACAAAATAAAATCGAAAGATCATGAAAAAAACAATATATATATTATCCAGTCTATTTTTGACTATCGTTATGCAAGGACAAGTAATTCCGCAACCACAATCAACATCAGTACCTTCTATCAAAATTGGTAAGTCTACTAATTTTGAATTAAAAAACGGACTTAAAGTAATGGTTGTTGAAAACCATAAATTACCAAGAGTATCTTACAGCCTTAGCTTAGACAATATGCCTTACGCTGAAGGAGACATCAAAGGTGTGGCTGATATTACTAGTCAACTTATAGGAAGTGGAACAGCTAAAACCACCAAAAGTGCTTTTAACGAAGAAGTTGACTTTTTGGGTGCTAACATCTACTTCAATTCTAATGGAGCAGCTGCTAGCGGATTATCTAAATACTCTGACAAAATTCTAACCTTGATGGCAGATGGTGCACTAAACACTATTTTTACTCAAGAAGAATTCGATAAAACAAAAGCGAAACTTATCGAAGGAATTAAATCACAAGAAAAGAGCGTTCCTGCAGTTGCAGGAAGAGTCGTTAATGCTTTATCTTTTGGTAAAAATCATCCATCAGGAGAATACCTAACCGCAGAAAGCGTTTCTAAGGTTACCTTGCAGGATGCAATTAAAAACTACAAAACAAACTTTGTACCAGGTAATGCTTACCTAGTAATTGTAGGTGACGTAAAAACTAATGATGTAAAAAAGTTAGTAACTAAACTTTTTGGTTCATGGGAAAAAGCATCAGCACCAACACCTACATATCCAGATCCTAAAAACGTAACGCAAACGCAAATTAACTTCGTTGATATGCCTAACGCTGTGCAATCAGAAATTGCTCTTGTAAATACGGTTAATTTAAAAATCACTGACAAACAATATTTTGCTACGATACTGGCAAACCAAATTCTTGGTGGTGGTGGTGAAGGAAGATTGTTTTTGAACTTACGTGAAAAACACGGATGGACATACGGATCTTACTCAGACATTGGATTTGGTAAATATGTGCAAAAATTTAGTTCTACGGCTTCAGTTAGAAATGCTGTAACTGATAGTTCAGTTGTTGAAATACTGAATGAGTTAAAAAGAATGAGAACAGAATTAGTTTCGGCTGAAGATCTAAAAAATGCAAAAGCTAAATACATAGGAAACTTTGTAATGCAAGTTCAAAAACCAACGACAATCGCTCGTTATGCTTTAAACACGCAAACACAAGACCTACCAGCTGATTTCTATGAAAACTACATTAAAAATATCAATGCAGTAACTGTAGAAGATATCAAGGAAGTAGCTAATCGTTTTTTCTTAGCTGATAACACACGAATCGTTATCGCAGGTAAAGGATCAGAAGTAGCTGCTAGCTTAGAAAAATTAAAAATTCCAATGTACTATTTTGATACCTACGGAAACCCGGTCGAAAAACCAGTTTTCAAGAAAGAGGTAGCAGCAGGTGTAACCGCTAAAACAGTTATTGATAACTATATTACAGCGATAGGTGGTTTAAAAGCAGTACAAGGAGTAAAAACTATTGCAATGGTAGGACAAACAGTTATTCCACAAGCTCCATCTCCTCTAACCTATACTTCAAAAGCAGACACTAAAGGGAAAGTATTTGTTGAACTAGCTATGGGACCAATGAGCATGATGAAACAAGTAATAAACGAAACAAGCGGCTACGTTATTCAGCAAGGACAGCGCATGGATCTTACCGGAGAACCATTAGCTGAAATGAGAAAAAGTGCGGTTTTATTTGAAGAAACTACCTTAGCTAGTAAAGCAGGAGTTGTTCTTGACGGAATCGAAACAATCAATGGTAAAGAGGCTTATGTAATCAAGAATGATAAAACAAAGTTGTATTATGATGTAACTACAGGTTTAAAAATTGCCGACTCTAAAACGATGGAACAAGCAGGACAATCAGTTACAATGACCAATTCATATGGTGATTATAGAGCAGTAAAAGGCGTAAAAGTACCTTATAACATTATTCAAAATGTAGGTATTGAATTAGACATTAAAATGTCTGAGGTAAAAATTAATGAAGGCGTAACAGACGCTGATTTTAAATAGTCTTATATCTAATCAATAAAAAATGGCTGTCAGTTTACTACTGACAGCCATTTTGTTTTATACTAGTTTCTACTTTTACAATTTAGCATTACTTTTTAGCCGATAAATACACTCCTACTAGAATTATTAAAGCTCCAAAAAACTGAACCGCAGTAAGCATTTCATTATCTAACAATCCCCAAAAAAAGGCCACGACTGGAATTAAATAAGTAACTGAAGTCGCAAAAACAGGAGAGGAAATTTGAATTAATTTAAAGAATAATATATTTGCTATACCAGTTCCAACCACACCTAAAATCATAATAAACAGAATAGATTCCTGTGTTTGATGTACCTGAATAACATTAGCAAAACCAGTAGAAAACAAAATTATTAGTGACGGAAATAACAAAAACAAAAAGTTGCCAGTAGAAATACTCAAAGGGGACAAGTCATGCAAATAACGTTTTATCAGGTTCACATTAATCGCATAGCAAATCGCAGCTATGATCACTAGTATAGCATAGTAATAATTTTGATTAGGATGATTCATCGCTCCGTTAAAAACAAGTAGTAGGCTACCACAAAGACCAATTAAAACTCCCCACATTTGCCTGCGCTGAAATTGTACTCCAAAAAAAACAGCTCCTAAAACTAAGGTGTTTAAAGGAGTTAGGGAATTTAAAATAGCCGTCACTGAACTATCTAATTCCGTCTCGGCAATAGCAAAAAGAAAGGCGGGAACAAAAGTACCAAAAATAGAGGTCAAGGCGATAAATTTCCATTTATTCTTTGGAATTTTCGATAAACTCTTAAAGCCGATTAAGAGTAAAAAAAGAGCAGCAAATACAATACGAAGCGAACCTACTTGAAGGGCTGTTAAGCCTATTAACCCTTTTTTGATTAAAATAAAAGAGCTTCCCCATATTAAAGAAAGTACTATTAAATAACCCCATTTTATTTGTTTGGATTCCATTAATTCATTTTTTTGTCAAAATTGAATCATTTTTATGGAATATGTTTCATTTTTTTAAGAAAAGTTAAAGTAGCATTACTTCCATTTTAAAGTTTCTAGCAAACGCTGCATGTCATTTTTGATATAACTCGCCGCAGGCATAATCGAATCAAAATTTGGTTTAGCATAGAAATAGACTGTTCCTTGCACAAAATGTTTAGTACTATCAGTGGCATAAAATTGAGAGTTGGTAGCTGCATTACCATTTACTTGATAAAACATTCCGTATACCTTTTTTTCGGGATTCAAATACGGTTGCTCTAAAATATCATCAGCTTTAATAACATGCTTATAAGTGAGTGTTTGGGCATCCTTTAACAACGCATTGATATCATTATTTACCGGCTGATAAAAGCTGAAAAAGATCGTAGCTTTCATTTTAGGATAAGTAATCGTGAAACTACAATCTTTTTCAGCTTTGATCACCGCATCTGAGTTCATCTCAAAAGTAAACGGACAATTATTTTCGAAATCAGCATACTTCGCCATAGGATAATCTAACCTCAAATAACTCGATGGCTTAGGAATAACATCGTCTTTACAACCCGTTGCTAACAATAACACCACACCTCCTAAAACGGAAATAAATACGCGATTTATGTTGTTTTTAAAACTAAACATCAATAGTAACTTTTATTTGTTTGATTCGCTTTTTATCTACTACCTCAACAGTAAACAAACAATTGGCATAACTTATTTTTTGTCCCTTGGCTGGGAAATTTCCCGAGATTTCCAAAATAAATCCTGCTAGGGTTTCAGCTTCTCCTTTTTTTTCTTCGAATAAATCTTCATCAACATCAACCACTCTATAAAAATCTCTTAAATTGACTTTCCCTTCAAATAAGAAGTTTTTATCATCGATTTGCGAGAAATTAATATCCTCATCATCAAACTCATCACTAATATCACCTACAATTTCTTCAATAACATCTTCTAAGGACACCAAGCCAGAAGTACCTCCGTACTCGTCAACCACAACTGCTAAGTGACTTTTCATACTCTGAAAATCTTTTAATAAATTATCTAATTTTTTATTTTCAGGTACAAAAAACGGTTCTCGTATTAAAGTAACCCAATCAAAATCGTCTTTATTTAGGTGTGGTAAAAGATCTTTGACAAAAAGAATACCTTCAATTTGATCAATATTATCGCGGTAAACTGGAATCCTAGAGTATCCTTTTTCAATAATTTTAATATAAATCTCGGCAAAAGTCTCTGTTATTTCTAGTCCAAAAACATCAATTCTAGGACTCATAACTTGCTTGGTATCCGTATTTCCAAAAGAAACAATTCCTTCTAATATTTTTTGTTCTTCGCTTGATGTATCATCGGATGAGGTCAATTCTAAGGCTTGAGAAAGCTGATCAACAGAGAAATTTGTTTTTTGCTTCCCTAATTTATTGTGTAAATAGACTGTAGAATTTCGCATCGGAATACTAATTGGAGACAAAACGCTATCTAAGATCGAAATAGGAATGGCAACAAAACTGGCAAATTTTAAGTTATTTCGACTAGCGTATACTTTGGGTAAAACCTCGCCAAAAAGCAACAACAAAAAAGTCACTACGATAACTTCTAAAACAAACTTTAACACAGGCGATGTGATTGCCGCAAAAAGGCCTCCGCCTATAAAAGAGAACAAGATAACAACACCAATATTAATAAAGTTGTTTGCCACTAGTAAAGTAGCCAAAAGCTTCTTAGGTTTGCTTAATAGTCCTGAAAGAACTCTACCTTTAGTAGCATTTGTTTGCATGGATTCGTCAAGATCTTTTTGAGAAAGCGAAAACAAAGCCACCTCGGCACCTGACACTACAGCAGAGCAGAAAAGCAATACAATTATTCCGGCAAAACCAAACACTAGGTCGAAGTCTATAGTGTATGCAAAATTTAAACTGGGCTCTGGGTCCAAATTAAAAAAGATTAGTTAAACAATCAAAACGGCAAATCATTGATTGGCAAGCCGTTATTTTGTGGGTCAAAGTTAGTGTTTTTTGGCGATTCAGAGCTCGGAATTTGTTTGTTGTTTTCATTCCCTTTTTTAGTTGACAAAAACGTAAACTCGGTTACCTGAATTTCTGACGTATGTTTTACAGTGCCATCTTCTGTTTGCCACTGACGCGATCTAATGCGACCTTCTATATATATTTTATCTCCCTTACTTAAATACTTCTCACACATCTCGGCTGCTTTATTGCGAACAACTAAGTTGTGCCACTCCGTCGAGGTAATCTTTTCATTCGTAGTTTTGTTGACATACACTTCATTTGTGGCCAGTTGAAAACGACCAATGCAATTTCCTGCATCAAAATAGTGCATTTTAACTTCGTCACCTAGGTGACCTATAAGCATAACTTTATTTAAGGTTCCGTTCATTATATAATGTGGTATTTATTCAAAGATACATTATTTTAGAAATAGTTTAAAACAATTCCTTTTCAATAAAATTATGAATCACAATAGGAAATGGAAATGTTTTGATTTGAGACATACTTACACCCTGCTCAAGAGCTTTACCTATATTTACTTTCCAAAACTTAATATACAAATGCTGATGAGACAATTTATGAATGAAACTTATATCGTTACATGCTTCTATTCCTAACACATCTGCAACCGGGAAAAACTCAGTTGTTATTTTGGTCAAAATACAATCAAATCCCTCTTCTTTATCAGTTTCAATTAAAGGAAACTCATATAAATTATGCCAAATCCCCTTGGCAGTCCTTTTTTGAACTACAGTATTAGCGTTGGCATCAGCAATTACGAGGTAATTAAAGTAGCGGTTGCGCACTTTTACCTTCTTAGACTTTACTGGCAACTGATCTACTTTCTTTTTTTGCAAGGCAGCACAGCTAGTATTAAAAACACATACAGTACAGTCTGGACTTTTAGGAACGCATTGCAGCGCCCCAAACTCCATAATAGCTTGATTGAATGTTGCAGGATTGTCCTCTGGCATCAATTCATGAGCCAGTGCTGCAAATTCTTTTTTGGCAGAAGCCAAAGCAATATCGGTCTCAACATCAAAATAACGCGATAGCACTCTAAACACATTCCCATCCACCACCGGAACTACTTCATTATAGGAAAACGATGCAATTGCAGCGGCAGTATACTCACCTACACCTTTTAAATTAAGTAACTCTTTATAACTATTAGGGAATACTCCATTTAACTCAAAAGCTACGTATTGTGCCGCTTTATGCAAATTAAGAGCACGAGAATAATACCCCAAACCTTGCCATAATTTCAAGACTTGTTCCTCATCGGCTTTAGCCAAATCAAAAACAGTAGGAAAAGCGCTTGTAAAAGACAAAAAATAAGGCGTACCTTGCGCTACTCTTGTCTGTTGTAACATGATTTCTGAGAGCCAAATTGGGTAAGGATCTGTGGTATTGCGCCATGGTAAATCACGCTTATTTTGTAAATACCACTGAATAAGGGTGTTAGAAAATTTCACTGTTAATTATTTGTTTGCAAAAGTAAAAGTTTATGTGATTAAAATTTAATGAATTAGCTTGAATAATTGTTTTTTAAATTCCTATATTTGCAAACTCAAAAAAATTATTACAATATAATAAATAAGGAAGAAAATGACGAAAGCAGATATCGTAGCAAAAATTTCAGAAAAATTAGGTCTTGAAAAAGGTGATGTTCAAGCAACAGTAGAGACTTTTATGAATGAAGTTAAAAATTCATTAGAGACTGGAGACAATGTATATTTAAGAGGTTTTGGAAGTTTCATCGTGAAAACAAGAGCTGAAAAAACAGGTAGAAATATTTCTAAAAATACAACTATCAAAATTCCTGCGCACAACATTCCTGCTTTCAAACCTGCAAAAGTTTTTGTAGAAGGAGTAAAAACAA
>CAXBGV010000109.1:0-8437 GCA_963975235.1 uncultured Flavobacterium sp.
TGAATTGTATACTGAAGTACAAAAAAAATACCCTAGTAATGAACCTTTGAAGTCAGATTTTGAATCACTTTTTAAGCACATCAAGTATTATTTTCCTAAAACGAAAACACCAAAAGTAATCACCGTTATATCGGAGATGGATTATGAAAATAAAGTAATCTATGCAGATAGTTTAGTTATTGTTTCTCTAGAAATGTATTTAGGGAAAGAACATAGGTTTTATCAGTTCCCTAATTACATCAAACAAAATTTCGAAAAGAATCAAATTATGCCTGATGTAGTGTCTCGTTTTTTTAAGACAGTTGCTGCACCTAACCTGGATAAAAAATTACTTAGCAGTATGGTATATGCAGGGAAAGAACTTTATATGAAAGAGGTGCTTTTGCCCGCAACCTCTGCTAATGATTTAATTGGATATACTCCAGAGCAAATGATTTGGTGTGAAGAAAACGAAAGCTATATTTGGCGCTATTTTATAGATAAACAACTGCTGTATAGCGATGATCAAAAGCTTATTCCGCGATTTATTAATGCAGCGCCATTCTCTAAATTTTACCTAGAAATTGACAATGAATCTCCTGGAAAAGTTGGAGCCTATATAGGTTGGCAAATTGTTAACTCATATATGAAAAACAATGAAGTATCTTTGCAGCAATTATTGCAAACAAATGCACGAGAATTATTTGAAAAATCAAAATATAAACCTAAAAAGTAATGTCAGATAAAAATAGATCAGAAATTAAGTTTCTAGTAGAATTAGACGAAAACCGTGTGCCAGAAAAATTATTATGGTCTGCACAAGATGGTGGTGTCGAGCTAGCCGAGTCCAAAGCAATAATGCTATCCGTTTGGGATAGTAAGGTGAAGGAAAGTATGCGTATCGATTTATGGACAAAAGATATGCCGGTTGATGAGATGAAAATTTTCTTTCATCAAACTTTAGTAGCAATGTCAGATACTTTTTTTAGAGCAACAGGCGACGAGAAGATGGCTGATACGATGAAAGATTTTTGTGAGTATTTTGCCGAAAAACTTGAGCTGAAACAGGAATAATTGCCAACAAAAAACGCAAAACTAATTTTAAATAGTTTTGCGTTTTTTTATTTGCTTTGGTCTTTTGCTAAAATTGGCTATTGTTTTTGTTTACCTCTTGATTTACTTCGTCAATATATCCGAGTAGTTCCTCTTTTCCTAAAGACTCTGTGGCTGATGTTACAAAGTAATGAGGCATCTCAGCCCAGTTATTAGCAAACATATTCTTTTTGTATGCTGCAATATGTGAATCAATTTTCACCTTACTGATTTTGTCTGCCTTAGTAAATATGATACAAAACGGAATTTCACTTTCGCCCATATAACTCATAAACTCTACGTCAATAGCTTGCGCTTCATGACGTATGTCAATTAAAACAAAGGCACACACTAGTTGCTCTCTTGTTTCAAAATAGTCAGTGATAAACTGTTGAAATACGGATTTTGTTTTTTTAGATACTTTGGCGTAGCCGTACCCTGGTAAATCTACTAAGAACCAGTTGTTATTAATTAAAAAGTGATTTATTAATTGTGTCTTTCCAGGACGTCCTGATGTTTTGGCTAATTTTTTTTGATTAGTCAACATATTGATCAAAGAGGATTTACCCACATTTGATCTACCTATAAAAGCGTATTCAGGTAAAAAGTCCTTTGGACATTTACTTACATCAGAATTGCTGATAATAAATTCGGCGGTATTGATTTTCATATAATTGTTATTAATGTCTGCTCGTGGTAGAGGCTACAAATTTGTTTTGGTAAGCCACTCTGCAAGTAAACGATTAAATTCGTCAGGATGTTCCATCATAGCTGCATGCCCGCATTTGTCGATCCAGTATAATGTAGAATTAGGAAGTAATTTTTTAAATTCGTTTGCCACATCGGGTGGTGTGACTTTATCATTTTTACCCCATATAATACAAGTTTGAACATGCATTTTAGGTAAATCCTTAGCCATGTTATGTCTTATCGCGCTTTTGGCAATAGTCAACGTTTTGATCAGTTTGATTCGGTCATTAACAGTTGCATAAACTTCATCTATTAAGTCTGGAGTTGCAATTTTAGGATCATAAAAAACATCTTCTGCTTTTTTCTTGATGTATTCGTAATCTCCTCTTTTAGGGTAGCTGTCGCCCATAGCACTCTCGTACAAACCAGAACTTCCGGTGATAACGAGTCCTGCTACTTTTTCAGGATACATTTTTGTATGGTACAAAGCGATATGTCCGCCAAGGGAATTACCTAAAAGAATCACTCTGTCGAAGCCTTTAAAAGTTATAAAGTCTTTAACGTATTTAGCAAAACTTTTAACATTAGTTTTTAATAGACTTTGAGAGTAAATAGGTAGATCTGGAATAACTATTTTATATCCTTTTTCAGAAAAGTAACTCGCAACACCATCAAAGTTACTTAGGCCGCCCATTAAGCCATGAAGAATCACGATAGGTGTGCCTTCGCCTGCTTCATAATAGCTGTATCTGCCCTCTTTTTTATAGTTTTTGTCCATCTTTTTGACTGCGTATTTTCAATTTTCACAAATATAGGATTTAAAAAATTAAAAAGAATTTTTGAGTAGTTTTTTTAAGAAGAATAATTTCTCAGTTTTATCCAAATCTAGTTTTTTGAACGATCTAAGGATAAAATAAGCTCGATTTATAGATTATGGATAAAGTGCTTTTATGGTTAATTCTTTGAGGATAATCATATCTAGTTTGTATCTCTTTGAGTATTCTTCATTTGTAAATTTTTTGATAGTTAACTTTTTGATTCTCCATAAATTAAGGGTTTTTAGGCTAAAGTGGTTAAACTTATCAACAAAGTGGTATATTGTGGTAAAATGTGGTAATATTTTTTATATTTTTGCTTTAAATCAATTCTAAAATTATTCTATTGAATACGATAGTTGGAACATATGAATGTAAGGTCGATGCTAAAGGCAGGGTGTTATTACCCGCGCCATTAAAAAAGCAATTGGCGCTTTCTCTTCAAGACGGTTTTGTCTTGAAACGTTCTGTTTTTCAGCCTTGTTTGGAATTGTATCCAATGGACGAATGGAATTTGATGATGCAAAAAATCAATAAGCTCAATCGTTTTGTAAAAAAGAATAATGACTTTATCCGCAGATTTACTGCTGGAGTAAAAGTAGTTGAGATAGATTCTCTTGGCAGATTATTAGTTCCAAAGGACCTAGTTGCCTTTTCGAATATTAGTAAAGAGGTTGTTTTTTCTTCGGCAATAAATATTGTGGAGATATGGGACAAGGATTTGTATGAGCAATCTATTAATGGTGAAGATGTAGATTTTGCTGATTTGGCAGAAGATGTAATGGGAAATATAAATGACGACGACAATGGAATATCATAATCCAGTTTTACTGAAAGAGAGTGTAGATGGTTTGAATATTAAACCTGATGGAGTGTATGTAGATGTGACTTTTGGTGGCGGAGGACATTCTAGGGAGATTTTAAGTAGGTTAGGGCCTGATGGTAAATTATATGCTTTTGATCAGGATCAAGATGCGCTAGCAAATACTATCGATGATGATCGTTTTGTTCTAATAAATGAAAATTTTAGGTTTATCAAGCGTTTTTTACGTTTTTATGGGGCCAAAAGTGTCGATGGTATTCTAGGAGATTTGGGTGTTTCTTCACATCAATTTGATGTTCCGGAAAGAGGTTTTTCGACCCGTTTTGATGCGGATTTGGACATGCGTATGAATCAGAAAAGTGAGCTAAATGCTTTTAAGGTTGTAAATGAGTACGATGATGTGAATCTTAAAAGAGTTTTTTATGATTATGGTGAATTAAAGAACGCGCCTGCTCTTGCTCGAACTATTATCGAAGCTAGAGAGTTACAACCTATTAAAACAACCGATGAATTAAAGGAGGTTTTAGCGAAATACTTACCTGAAAAAGTTCGTAATAAAATTTTAGCTCAAATCTACCAAGCAATACGAATAGAGGTAAATCAAGAAATGGATGTGTTAAAGGAGTTTCTCGAGCAATCTTTAGAAATTTTAAAGCCAGAAGGTAGGTTAAGTGTTATCTGTTATCACTCACTAGAAGACCGATTGGTAAAAAGATTTATTAAAAACGGAATGTTCGAGGGAGAGCCAGAACGTGATTTCTTTGGTAATTTTTCAGTTCCATTCAAAACTATCGGGAAATTGATTATTCCTAATGATGCTGAAATCAAAATAAATAATAGGGCACGAAGTGCAAAGTTACGAATAGCTGAAAAAAAATAATTCATCTATGAAAACTAGTCTTTATAATATTCTAAAAGCCAGATTTCTTATTCACGATGATGCCCTGAAAAACTGGCGTTTTATTGTTTTTTTAATCTTGTTAGCAATTATAATGATTGCAAATACACAACGCTACGAGCAAAAGGTTTTTAAAATTGCCTCTCTAACAAGTCAAGTAAAGGAGCTGCGATCAGAATTTGTAGACAGACGATCTCAGCTAATGAAATTACGAATGGAGTCTACTGTTTCAACAAAAATGATTGAAAAAGAGGTTTATCCTTCAACGGTACCTCCGATAAAAATAAAAGTAAAAAAAGAAGAAGAAAAAAGTTTTCTTAAAAAATTATGGCAGTAGACGATAAACAAATATCATATAGAATCTACCTTGTTGCTTTTGCGATTTTCGTGATGGCAATTGCTATTGCTTTTAAGTTAACTAATATTCAATGGGTCGAAGGGGCTTATTATCGTCAGTTAGCCAAAGAAAGGACGGTAAGGAATTTTGTTATTCCAGCAAATAAAGGCAATATCTATTCTGCTGATGGCAGCTTGCTTGCTACGTCTATTCCTAATTATGTAATTCGTTTTGATGCTAAAGCACCCAAGAGGGAGGTTTTTGAAAAAAATGTCGGTTTACTGGCTGATTCATTGGCAACCGTATTAGGAAAATCATCGAGTTGGTATCAAAATGAATTAAGAAAAGCGCGAGAGACTAATAATAGGTATTACTTGATTGCCCGTGATTTAAGTTATACTGATTATATGAAAATCAAAGGATTTCCATTGTTTAATCTGGGAGCGTATAAAGGAGGGATTATTATCGAACAAAAAACAGTTAGAGAACATCCAATAGGCAAAATTGCCGAGCGTACCATTGGTTATGAACGAGAACGACCTGATGGTGCTTACGATGGTAAAGGAATTGAATGGGCTTACAGGGAATATTTGAACGGAAAAGATGGTAAGATTTTAAAACAAAAGATCGCCAAAGGACAGTGGAAGCCTATTCGTGATGTAAACGAAGTAGATCCGCAAGATGGCTATGATGTAATATCAACTATCGACGTCTACATTCAAGATATTGCTCATCATGCCTTGCTAAAACAACTAGAGGAGTATGAGGCTGATCATGGTTGTGTAGTGGTAATGGAAACCGAGACTGGAAAAGTGCGTGCAATCTCTAATCTAGGCAGAGCTGCTGATGGTACCTATTACGAAACTACTAATTATGCTGTTGCAGAATCGCATGAACCGGGTTCTACTTTTAAATTAGTAGACTTAATGGCGATTTTAGAAGATAAGGTTGCTGACACTAGTACTGTGTACGACACACATGGTGGTGTGGTTAAATATTATGGCAGATCTGTAAGGGATTCGCATACCGGTGGCTATGGTAAAATTTCTTTAGCTCGTGGATTTGAACTTTCTTCAAATACAGTGATGGTTCAAGCCGTGTACGATAATTACAAGAATGATCCCGAAAAATTTGTTAATCACATTAAGAATTTTGGACTTGACAAACCTTTAGGGCTTGATTTTAAAGGTGAAGGTAGGCCCATTATTCCAAAACCAGGAGACAAAAGCTGGTCAGGAATTTCACTTCCTTGGATGGCGTTTGGTTATGAAGTTTCAGTTACGCCCTTGCAGACATTGGCATTTTATAATGCTGTTGCAAATAATGGAGTTATGGTAAAACCGCAGTTTGTCTCTGAAATAAAGGAGTGGAATAAAACAATTAAGAAATTCGATACAGATGTTATTAACTCTAAGATTTGTTCGATGGAAACAATTAAAAAATTAAAAGCTGTTCTACAAAACGTTGTCAAAAAAGGAACGGGTTCTAAATTGTATTCTAAAGATTTTTCGATGGCCGGTAAAACGGGTACAGCTCAGGTTAATTATGGTAAAAAAGATGGTTCTAGTTTGTATTACGCATCCTCTTTCGTAGGGTATTTTCCTGCTGATCACCCTAAGTACTCTTGCATTGTTGTAGTACACAAGCCTAATACTGCCAAAAACAATTACTATGGTGCAGATGTTGCAGGTCCAGTTTTTAAACGAATAGCTCAGAAAATCTTTACTGATGTTCCTTCGACAAATGAAATAAAAAACATCAATAAAAAAATCTCAAAGCAGGAGGATAATTATAATAAATACTTTACTAAAATGCAAAAGCAAGGTAAAGGGATGCCAAATGTGAAAGGGATGCCAGCAATGGATGCGATTGCATTATTAGAAAACTTGAACCTTAAAGTAAAGGTAGTTGGAATGGGTAAAGTCAAGTCACAATCGCTACAAGCAGGTGAGAATATAGTAAAAAACACAACGATAACATTGGAATTACTGTGAAGATACTTAAAGATATATTAGTTAAAGTAGCAATCGAGTCTATCAAAGGTTCGACGGATAATGCTATCGGGAAAATTGAATTTGACTCAAGAAAGATAACAGAAAATGATGTTTTTGTTGCTATTCGTGGGTCACTGTCTGATGGACATAATTTTATTAGTACAGCAATAAGCTTAGGTGCTAAAACTATTGTATGTGAGACGCTCCCTCAAGATTTAAACAATGAAATAACGTATATCAAGGTTGCTGATACAAATAAAGCATTGGCTTTTATGGCAGCTAATTATTTTGATAATCCGTCTGCTAAATTAAAATTAATTGGAATTACGGGTACTAACGGTAAAACAACTATTGCATCGTTGCTTTATCAATTGTTTAAAAAAGCAGGCCATACCGTAGGATTACTTTCTACAGTGAAAATCATGGTTGATGATATCGAATACAAAGCCACGCACACTACTCCAGATTCGCTTACCATAAATCACTATCTCGCTGAGATGGTTTCTGCTGGTATTGCATATTGCTTTATGGAAGTAAGCTCTCATGGAATTCATCAAAAAAGGACAGAAGCGCTTCAATTCGCAGGAGGCGTTTTTACTAATTTATCGCACGATCATTTAGATTATCCTACGTTTGCGGAGTATAGAGATGTAAAAAAATCGTTTTTTGATCAGTTGCCAAAATCAGCTTTTGCTTTGACGAATATTGATGATAAAAATGGGGCTGTAATGTTTCAAAATACGGCTGCAACTAAGCGTACCTATGCCTTAAAATCCTATGCCGATTTTAGAGCACAAATTTTAGAAAGCCAGTTGTCTGGTTTACTACTTAAAATAGACGGTAATGAAGTTTGGGTTAAGCTAATAGGGACATTTAATGCTTATAATTTATTGGCAATTTATGGAACGGCTATTGAACTAGGGATGGATAGTTTAGAAGCACTTCGTCTCTTGTCTGATTTAGAGAGTGTGTCAGGAAGGTTTCAGTATATCGTATCTAATGCCCAAATCACTGCAATAGTAGATTATGCGCATACACCAGATGCTTTAGAAAACGTATTGAAAACGATTAATGATATTCGTACTGTAAATGAGCAATTAATAACTGTTGTTGGCTGCGGTGGTAATCGTGATAAAACGAAAAGACCTATAATGGCTAGTATCGCATCAGATTTGAGTGATAAAGTAGTGATCACCTCAGATAATCCACGAAATGAAGATCCTGCAGTTATTATAAACGAAATGGAAGCGGGAGTTGGACCTCAAAATTTTAAAAAAACGGTCTCTATCACAGATAGGAAACAAGCTATAAAGACTGCTTGTCAATTAGCGCAACCCAATGATATCATATTGATTGCAGGCAAAGGACACGAAACCTATCAAGAAATTAATGGTGTGCGTCATGATTTTGACGACATGAAAATAGTAAAAGAACTTTTAGAACAACTACATAAATAGTAAAATATGCTGTATTATTTATTTCAATATTTAGACCAAACGCTACACGTTTCAGGAACGGGTGTTTTTCAGTACATTACTTTTAGGTCGGCGTTAGCTTTTATTCTATCGTTGCTATTATCGACTATTTATGGGAAAAGAATTATTCGTTTTCTTCAAAATCAGCAAGTTGGTGAGACGGTCCGCGAATTGGGCTTGGCAGGTCAAAATGAAAAAGCAGGTACACCTACTATGGGTGGTTTGATTATCATTTTTGCAACGCTAGTACCGGTTTTATTATTTGCAAAATTGCAAAATATCTATATCGTTTTGTTGATTGTTACGACTTTATGGATGGGGACAATTGGTTTTG
>CAXBGV010000110.1:0-8433 GCA_963975235.1 uncultured Flavobacterium sp.
TTTTTACAAGCCCACATCCAGTTAGCCGAAAGTGAAATTCCGTCTAAACCACCTTTGATAGGTGCCCAAACAATATTAGATAAAGACTCCGCAATCGCAGTTCTCGTTCCTGCAACAGGATCGATTAGTGATGCAATAGGCGAGTGGCCAATCGAGGTAGCAACACCTTCTTTTCCGTTGTAATCTAAGGCCATTACACCACAGTTATTCAATGGCAACTGTAAAGGTCCTGCAGTTTGTTGTTTGGCTACTTTTCCACCTACACAACGGTCTACTTTATTTGTCAACCAGTCTTTACAAGCTACTGCTTCTAGTTGCAATACTTGCTCTAAATAAGTTGAGATATTTTTCTTGTCGTATCCTAAGTCGGCATAGTTTCTATCGATGTTTTTATCAGTCATCACTACTTTTGGCGAACTACCAAAGAAGTCCTCTAAAGCATAATCCATTGGTTTAGCACCAGTAGTTTTTGATTCGAATGTAAAACGATGATCACCAGTAACATCACCAACTTGGTACATAGGAGAGCGTTCTCTGTCTGCAATGCGTTGTAAAATATCGATATTTTCTTTGGCAATAACTAGTCCCATTCTTTCTTGTGACTCGTTACCAATAATTTCTTTTGCCGAAAGGGTAGGATCACCAACAGGTAATTTGTCTAGATCGATTAATCCTCCTGTTTCTTCTACTAATTCCGAAAGGCAATTTAAGTGTCCACCTGCTCCGTGATCGTGAATAGATACAATTGGGTTAACATCACTTTCCACTAATCCACGAATGGCATTAGCGGCACGTTTTTGCATTTCTGGATTCGAACGTTGGATAGCGTTTAGCTCGATACCAGAACTAAAAGCTCCTGTATCTGCCGATGAAACTGCTGCTCCACCCATTCCGATTCTATAATTTTCTCCACCTAGGATAACAATTTTGTCTCCTGTTTGTGGTTTTTTCTTTATTGCTTGATCTAATTTTCCGTACCCAATTCCACCTGCTTGCATGATAACTTTATCAAAACCCAATTTGCGAGCGTCTTCTTCATGTTCGAATGTTAGAATCGAACCTGTAATAAGTGGTTGTCCAAATTTGTTTCCAAAGTCAGATGTTCCGTTAGAAGCTTTGATCAAAATATCCATTGGTGTTTGATACAACCATTTTCTTTCGGCCATTCCGTTTTCCCAATCCCTGTGGTTCTCAGTAGATTTAGCTTCTAAACGAGAGTAAGAGGTCATATAAACTGCAGTTCCTGCTAATGGCAACGAACCTTGTCCTCCTGCTAAACGGTCACGAATTTCTCCACCAGCTCCCGTTGCAGCTCCGTTAAAAGGCTCTACAGTTGTTGGGAAATTGTGTGTTTCTGCTTTTAATGAAATCACTGAGTCAAATTCTATAACTTCATAAAAGTCAGCTTTGTCAGCACTTTTTGGTGCAAATTGTTCTACGCGTGGTCCTTTTACAAAAGCCACATTATCTTTGTATGCCGAGACGATATCGTTCGGGTTTTCTTGTGATGTTTTCTTAATTAATTTGAATAATGATGAAGGCATTTCTTCGCCATCAATCACAAATGTTCCATTGAAGATTTTATGACGACAGTGCTCTGAATTGGCTTGTGAGAAAGCAAAAACTTCTGAATCGGTCAATTTTCTACCAATTTTCACCGCTAATTTATCCAAATATTCTACTTCTTCGGGACTTAAAGCCAAACCTTCTGATTGGTTGTAGTTAGCGATATCTTCAATCTCTAGAATTGCTTCTGGCTCGATATTGATGGTAAAAATTTCTTGATCAAGTGCGCTATACTTTTGCGAAAGCATTGGGTCAAAATCAGAGAACTCCTCCGATACTGCTTTGAATTCTTCGATTCTAATGATTCCTGAAATCCCCATATTTTGAGTAATTTCAACGGCATTAGTACTCCATGGCGTAATCATAGTGGCGCGTGGGCCAACAAAAAAATCCGTCAATACGGATTTTTCTATTTTATTGGAGTCGGCAAATAGCCAGTTTAATTTTGAAATGTCTTGAGCCGAAATTTCGTTTTGCGTTTGTACTGCAAAAACAGTTTTGCTTTGGTTTTCAAAGAAATGGATCATTGTTGTGTAGTTTGTTGTATTGCTTTGCAAATTTAGTTAATTAAGATTAAAATGCTAATAAAAAAAGCGGCAGTTATGCCGCTTTTAAAATTGATCTTTTTTAAAATTAACTAGTTGATAATGATTTTTTTAATCGCAGTTTTTGAAGAGTCTGTTATTTTCAACAAGTAGATCCCTCTATTTAAGTTCGAATTTATTTCAGTAGTACTAGTACTAATTTTTCCCTCAAGTACTTTTTGACCTAAAAGATTATAAATTGCAAAAGAAAAATCTTTGTTTGAATTGTTAATTGTAAAATTACCGTTTGAAGGATTTGGATAGATAATAGGATAACTGTCATCTTCAATAATGGTCTCTTTAGTCTCTTTTGAGTTTATTTTACTTCCCAAATTTGTACATGTATCTGATGCAAATGTATCCCAATCAGCAAGATTAAATGTTGTCTTTGGCCCAGTAACGGTTCCCTTTCTTCTTAAAGTTACATCTGCTGCAAAGTTTGCTGTGCCGCCGTTAAATGTTCCGATGATGTCTATAAGTACTCCGTTCTTAAATAAACCAACAGCATCATTACCATTAAAGGTCATCTCTGTAGCTGCTGTTGAAATATTGGCTGACGTTTTAGGGTAACAAGCAGACGCAATTGAACTATTAACTATTGTGAATTTTTTACCGGTATTTAAAGTTCCGCTTAGGGTAAGTCCTGAACTCCATGCCCCAGAGCCGTTAGTTTGTTTTTTTACACTATATAGAGATAAATTAATGGTGTTGCCCGTTGCGTTTGAAATTTCAAGCGCTTTATTATTAGAGCTACCTTCAATATATTCTGAAAATAGCAGGTCTGTAGTAGTTGCAGCTGCAGCAGAAGTAGTAACAGTAATCGTATTGCTAGAGGCCGATACATTGCCTGCTGCATCTTTTGCTTTTATCGAAAACGTATAGGTTGTTGCTGCGGTTAAACCGGTTATACTTGCAGTGGTACTTGTAACGGTAGTTTTTAAATTAGTTCCTTGATACACATCATATCCTGTTGTACCTACATTATCTGTAGCTGCTGTCCATGATAAGTTAGTCGTAGTTTGTGTTGTCCCTGTTGCAATTAAATTAGTTGGTGCAGTTGGTGCTTGTGTGTCTGCAGTAGGATTCCAAATTCTTTGCACGTATTCAGGGTGGTCAATGTATGGATTACGATTATTTTGTGTAGCGTAGATAGCATTGTTTCTCGCAATTTCTCTTGGACTTACAGGATCTAATGCATTCCATGCTAAAAGCATATTTAAAAATGAAGTGGTAAAAACTTGAGTCGTAGTACCATTAAACATAGGATAAGCATAGCCTGAGACAGTTGTCTCATATCGGGTAGCAAAGTAGAAATACATTCTAGCCACATCTCCTTTGAATTCGTCTATAGGTTCAAACACAGTACCGGTGTATCCAGAGACCGAACTAGAACCTAATTTACTTCCGTTAAGGGAAGTCCAAGTAGCTGATGCCACCGTTCCGTGAGGATAATTTGATCTTTGACCATTTACTTTTCCATCAGTTGGGGTGATAAAATGCGCATCAGAAACCATTGGTGCGGCAGATCCAAATGTTGATTGTGGGATGATATGTTCTCTATTGTAGCAGTCTCCTTCTTTAGCATAAGTACCGCATCGTTGTGTGCTCGTTGTGCTGTAGTTGTAAGGATCTGTGCCCGTCGGCTTTTCTGAATACATGTCCAAAACAGTTCCATCATTTTCATAAAAATTATCAACATCTGATGTTTGGTAGGTGGTGTAAAGGCCGGCATAACCAGGATCAGTATGTCCTTTGATAATATTGTATAACTGCGTTTTCAACATATAAGAGGTGCCAGTGGCTGTGGAATAGTAACCTGTAGGTACTTGTGCAATAGATGCTGTAAAAAATAATAATAAGAATAAAGAGTAGATTTTTTTCATAAAACGGTTTCGTAGGTTTGTTGCTAATGGTTTTGTTAATTACATTCAAAAAGACGGAATTTTTTGAAATTGTATTTTAAAAAGAGCGCAAACGTACCTATTTAATCGATATGCTATGTTATTAAATAGTTACTAATTTTAGTATTTTGATTTATTTAAACCGCTAATAGTAAGAATTGTATATGTATTTTGTTAATTTGTAATATTATTGTGATAAATAACTGCTTTAGGTACAGTTACTTTGTAAAAGTTCGGCTTTGATAAGCTCCTAAGTCTGGTGGTGTAGTTCTTGCTGTACCTGTTATATCTAACGGAACTAGATAGATCGGATTCCCTTTTGCGAAAGCGCTAGAGGTAGGGTCTATTTGTAGTTTATTTAAATTAATATTTAAAAATTTCGGATTTTGATTCAGAATGATGTTCGAATAATGAATTGCGTCTGAAGTAAATTGATATAAAGGATTGGTTGTGGCAGCGTCATACTTTATCAAACAATTATTGAATTGGTAGTTAAAACTAGCGGTTGTTTTTTTATTTAGCGAAAGCTCGTTAGTGTAATTTCCATAAATAATACAATTATTAAAAGTAGCAGCTTCTAAATTCTTAGCTTCGGGAATTGCACCCTGTATAAAGTTATCAATTGCTACAGCTACTTGATTAGAGCTGTTCCAGTTGTTGTTAAAAGTAGAATGGGTAAAGCTATATTTCCCTCCATAGCTGCATGCTAAAGTTGCTTGGCCCGCTGTATTTATTACGATATTTTCTCCAATGATATTCGCCGTCTGAGCTAAAATACCATAATTAGAACTATTGTATATTTGTGTGTTTTTTACAGACACAGTGGTGCCATCATTGTTTTGAATTAATAATCCAATAGTTGCATTTTTAATAGTAAGGTGATTAATAGTGTTGTTTGTGCTGCCATTAGTAAGCCAAATTGCGCCCCATTGTCCTGGAATGTTTTCGTACAGTGGCTCCAAACGATCGCCCTCAAATACAACTTCGTTTTCTAGTTTGCTTGTCGCAGAGGCACTTCCATTAATTTGCAATGAAGCTTTGTCACTGACAATTAAGCCTGAATTGGCATGAAAGTATACTCTAGATCCTGCATCAAAAAGCACTGTTTTACCTGAAGGAACTGCTGCGTAACCATAAATTACGTAGGGTTTGTTTTTGGTAAAATGAAGTTCGTTTCCGTTTATTGGATCACTTTCGTCTAGATAAAAACCGTAGATTTTTTGTTGGTCCAGAGGAAGGCTTTCTGTGGTTCCATCGGCAAATTTTTGTGGGTACAAAAAAACGGCGTCTTGAATCAAGGTTACTAGTTCAACAGTTTGCAAGTTAGAGCCACTATCAAATTCAATTTGATCGGTATACAAAAGATCGGCTGGGTTAGCATCTGTAATACTAGCTGTGGTTTCGATAAATATGTAAAGGCTATCCCTAGCAAGTAGTTCTACATTTGTAAAAATTTTATTTGCGTTACCACTCAAGCCGTCTACTGATAAACGATATTTAGAGTTGAGACCTTTACCTAATTTTATGGAGGGTATTGTAATATCGTTTTTTGACTTGTTGTACACTTTCAATCGGTAGGTACTAGAACCAATTGTAGAAAAAACAGTATCAAGGTAAACTGTGTCTCTAGAAAAGGCTAAGTCGCCCGTGCTAGGAACGGTTTCAAAATCAGCCCGGCAGGAGCTTAAAGCAATTATTAATCCCAAAATTAGTAAACTACAGAAATAGCGCATTGCAATTGTTTTTTGTAAAAATAGCAAAAAACTTTTTTGAAATGATGCTATCGAATCACAATAGCAAAATGAATGGTGTTACTGCATGACCTAATAATTTTTTAGATTGACTGCTGGTTAAATCGTTTTGGCAATATAATAACAACTGTTTTACTGTTTACTCTATGCTGTTTTACTTAAATTTACAACCTCAAATAAAGATAAAATATGATATTCGATAAAGATAAAATACTGAACTATTGTAACGAAGTTTCAAAGAACACCTTAATGGAAACTTTAAATATTGAATATATTGATGCCGGCGAGGGTTTTCTTGTAGCTAGAATGCCAGTAAATCCATCGGTTCATCAGCCTATGGGCTTGCTACATGGTGGCGCATCAGTTGCCTTAGCGGAAAGTGTGGGTAGTGCTGCTTCTTTTTTATATGTTAATACAGAGGTTAGTGAGGTACGCGGTATTGAAATTTCAGCTAATCATTTAAAAGCAAAACGAAATGGAGTGGTAACAGCAACTGCTCGAATTGTTCACCAAGGGAAAAGCATTCACCTGTGGGAAATAAAAATAACGGATGAAAATGATAATTTAATTTCAATTTGTAAATTAACTAATATGATTTTGCCAAAAAGAAAAAGAGAATAGAAACGATGGAAGGAGATATTTACATTGTACAAAAACAATTAGATCAAAACCTGCCTTTTGTATTGTACAGTAAACCAAATAGTGATCTAGTTACTGGTCTTTTGCAAAAAAACGACAGCTTATATGATGTGCATGATTTCACAGAAAGCGGATTTGTTTTTGCCTCATTTGATGGTTCCCTGACGCATCTTATTCCAGATGCTATCTCTTATAGAATCGAAATTGATAGTAAGAATTTAGGACAAATCAATAGCCAAAGTAGTAGTTTTACTGTAGATAAAAGTTCGAAAATTGATTTTGAAAATTTAGTAACCTCAGGAATAAAGGCTATAAACCAGCATAAAATGAAAAAAGTGGTTCTATCACGTAAAGAGACAGTTGCACTTAGAGATTTTGATTTATTAGCTACTTTTCAAAAACTAATTCATTTATACCCCACGGCCTTTGTCTATTGTTATTTTCACCCTAAAGTTGGCACTTGGCTTGGAGCTACTCCAGAGCAGTTAGCTCAATCGAATGATAATGAATTTGAAACTATCGCTCTAGCAGGTACCCAAAAAGATCAAGGCACTACCCATGTAATTTGGCAAACCAAAGAGCAAGAGGAGCAGCAATTTGTGACAGATTACATCGTAGATAAATTACACGATAAGGTATATGATTTAAAAGTTTCCGCGCCTTACAGCGTAAAGGCAGGCACGATTTGGCACATTAAATCACATATTAATGCTTTTTTTAAAGAAGGTATTAATTTGCAGGAAATAGTTCGGTTATTACATCCTACGCCCGCTGTTTGTGGTTTTCCAAAGGAAGAAGCAAAAGTTTTTATTCTGGAGAACGAGCAATACGACAGGAGATATTATACTGGTTTTTTGGGCGAGCTTAACCAAAGCGATGCAAATGGAGTCCTAAACTCTGATTTATTTGTAAATTTGCGTAGTATGGAGATAGAAGGTAGCAACGCCAATATTTTCATTGGCTGTGGTATAACGAAAGATAGTATTCCTGAGAAGGAATGGGAGGAGAGCGTTAACAAATCACAAACAATGAAACGAGTCTTGTGATTTTTTGGTAGGTTATATGCTTGAGACATTATTAAAAGAATAAATAAATAGATATTAAAGCGCTGTAATGTGTATTTACGATAGCAGAATTTAAAATAAGTAAGATGAAACTAGATATATTAGCCTTTGGTGCGCATCCAGACGATGTAGAATTAGGTTGTTCAGGAACAATTTTAAAAGAAATTTCATTAGGTAAAACCGTAGGAATTGTTGATTTAACAAGAGGTGAGTTAGGTACAAGAGGTTCAGCCGAAATTAGAGATCAAGAGGCAAGTGCTGCTGCTAAAATTTTGGGCGTCCAAGTTCGTGAAAATTTAGAAATGCGTGATGGCTTTTTTGTCAATGATGAGAAGCATCAGCTGGAGATTATTAAAATGTTACGAAAATACCAACCAGAAATTGTTTTGTGCAATGCTGTCGATGATCGTCATATTGATCATGGTAAAGGAAGTAAACTAGTATCAGATGCTTGTTTTTTATCTGGCTTGACCAAAATAACAACAAACTTAGATGGTGTTGAACAAAAGGCATGGAGACCAAAGTTAGTGTATCATTACATGCAATGGAAAAATGCAGTCCCAGATTTTGTCGTAGATATTACAGGTTTTACTGAGAAGAAGATCGCATCTATTTTGGCTTACAGCTCTCAATTTTATGATCCAACATCTAAAGAGCCTGAGTCACCTATTTCGTCAAAAAACTTCTTAGAAAGTTTAAATTATCGTTCAAGAGACTTAGGAAGGTTAGTAGGGGTAGAACATGCTGAAGGTTTTACAGTAGAAAGATATTTGGCAGTCAATAGCTTAGCAGATTTGAAGTAAAATTGCTGATTTTTTTTTTAAAAAATATTTGGAGAACTAAACTTATGTTGTATCTTTGCCACCGCTAAGCAAATGGTGGTTGTAGCTCAGTTGGTTAGAGCATCGGTTTGTGGTACCGAGGGTCG
>CAXBGV010000111.1:0-8431 GCA_963975235.1 uncultured Flavobacterium sp.
GTTTCTTTTGATAATAAAAACTATTCGTCTACATTTTTACATGCTAACGAGAAAGCATCTGCTGGATTTTACGCCGTAAAACTCGATAAGTACAATATAGATGTGAGTTTAACCTCGTCTACGCGAGTAGGGATGCATCAATATACTTTTAATAAAAGTGGTCAAGCCAATATAATTATTGATTTAAATCACCGAGACAAATTGCTTTATGGAGATATTAAAATTATCGACAAGCAAACAATCCAAATTCTTCGCAGAAGCGAGGCATGGGCTAGAGATCAATATGTGTATGCTCAAATTGAGTTTAATGTTCCGTTGAATATTTCAAAAGCACAAGCAAATCAAGAAAATAAATCCAATTTTTATTCTGGTACCGAACTGCAAATAGCCTTTTCAAAAGAGGTGAAAAAAGGAGAAAAAATTCTGTTGAAAGTAGCGCTCTCGCCAACAAGTTACGACGGTGCAAAATTGAATAGTTCTGAGATTGAAGGTTGGGATTTTGCAAAAGCAAAAAAACAAGCCGAATCACTTTGGGACAAACAACTAGCAAAAATTGATATTACAGAAAGTATTCAAGATAAACAAACTATTTTTTATACCGCATTGTATCATACCATGGTACAGCCCAATATTGCACAGGATATTGACGGTAAATACCGCGGAAGAGACAATAAAGTTCACGAGGGTGACGGCTTTGATTATTATTCGGTTTTCTCATTATGGGACACTTTTCGCGCTGCGCATCCCTTGTACACTTTGATCGAAAAAAAGCGTACTGCTGATTTTATAAATACATTCCTAAAACAGTATGAACAAGGTGGTAGATTGCCCGTTTGGGAATTAGCATCTAATGAAACTGATTGTATGATTGGTTACCATTCCGTTTCTGTTATGGCCGATGCTATGGCAAAAGGGATTACAGGTTTCGATTATGAAAAGGCTTTTGCGGCAGCAAAACATTCGGCGATGAGAGACGAATTAGGTTTAAAAGCATACAAACAAAATGGATTTATCTCTATTGATGACGATCATGAAAGCGTTTCTAAAACTTTAGAATATGCTTATGATGATTGGTGTATTGCTCAAATGGCTCAGATATTAAATAAAAAAGAGGATTATGAGTATTTTATGAAACGTTCTCAATCATGGAAAAATCTATTCGATTGGAAAACAGGGTTTATCCGACCAAAGAAAAATGGTGGTTGGGAGAGCCCTTTCGATCCTCGAGAAGTAAATAACAATTTTACAGAGGGTAACGCTTGGCAATATACTTTTTTTGTGCCACAAGATATTCCGGGAATGATTGAAGCTTATGGTGGTAACCAAAAATTTGAGGCAAAATTAGATCAAATGTTTAATAGTGAGAGTAAAACAACGGGTCGTGAACAAGTTGATGTTACGGGATTAATTGGCCAGTATGCCCACGGTAACGAGCCGAGTCATCACATGGCCTATTTCTACAATTATGTAGACAAGCCAGAGAAAACAGCGGACAAAGTTCACTATATTTTGGATAATTTCTATAAAAATGCACCTGACGGCTTAATAGGAAACGAAGACTGCGGACAAATGAGTGCTTGGTATGTATTAAGCTCTATGGGGATTTATCCGGTTACTCCTGGTACAGCAGTTTGGGAAACAACGGTCCCTGCTTTCAATAAAGTAAAAGTTAATTTTGAAAATAAAACATCAAAAACAATTTCTAAATCATCACAAGCTATTGATTTAGTTTATTTTGATGCTGATTCAGATGAGGAAGGTTTGGCAACAGTTGGAATGTTGGAATCAGACGTTGAGAAAATAATTCCCGTTCCCGTCATTTCGGGAAAAAGTAAATCGTTTCAGGATAAAATGGAGGTCGAAATTTTGTCTAAAAATCCAACGGATAAAATATATTACGCGATTAATGAAAATACTAATCCAATAAAATACATAAGTTGGAAATCCTACACAGGGCCATTGTTGATAAATGAAACTACTGAAATTAAAGCAAAAATTGACAATAACGGAAATCAAAGCAACATTGTGTCAGCCAACTTCTTTAAAAAACCAAACAACTATAGTGTTGCCATCAAATCTAAATACAATTCACAGTATACCGCTGGAGGCATTGAGGGTTTAATTGATGGTATACACGGGGACGAAAACTGGCGCAAAGGAGAATGGCAAGGCTATCAAGATCAAGATTTTGAAGCAGTAATTGACCTGCAAGAAGTTCGAGATATTTCTTCTATTAGCGCTACTTTTTTACAAGATTCTCGCTCTTGGATTTTAATGCCCGCTTATGTGCAGTTTTACACTTCTGAGGATAATATAAATTACAAAATAGTAGATTCCCCAATTTTGCATTCTGTTGACTCAAAAGAGGATACAACACGTATTATGCCATTTACAATCAATCAAAAAGTATCAAAAGTGAGATACGTAAAAGTGTTTGCTAAAAATTTCGGAAAACTACCAACGTGGCATCAAGGGTATGGAGGTGATGCCTTTATTTTTATTGATGAAATTACAATCAAATAAAATTGTCATTATAGTTTTGTACGACTAGAACGATTTTAAGAAAAATAACACCTAATATGAAGATAGCCTTAATCCAAGCCGAATTAATCTGGGAAAATCCAGAAGCTAATAGAGTTTATTTTGAAGAAAAAATAAATGCAATTACTGATGATGTGAATCTTATTGTGCTTCCTGAGATGTTTACAACGGGTTTTACAATGAATCCAGATAAAGTGGCGGAATCGATGCAAGGTGCAACGGTAAAGTGGATGCAAACTTTGGCGAAAGCCAAAAATGCAGCAATAACAGGAAGTGTAGTGATTAAAGATCAAGCTAATTATTATAACCGAATGTTGTTTGTTTTTCCATCAGGAACAATAAAGTTTTACGATAAAAGGCATTTATTCACTCTGGCTGGTGAAGATAAAGTGTACACTGCTGGTGATGATAAATTAATCGTAGACTACCTTGGGTGGAAGATATGTCCTTTTGTTTGTTATGATCTGCGTTTTCCTGTTTTCTCTCGGAATGTCGGCAAACAGTATGATCTGCTTCTTTATGTGGCGAGTTGGCCTAAAACGCGTATCAAAGCTTGGGATACACTGCTAGCGGCTCGTGCAATTGAAAATATGAGTTACATTGTCGCAGTCAATAGGATAGGTTTAGATGCTAATGGTTATGAGTACGTAGGTCATTCGCAAGTCATTGACATGTTAGGAGAGCAAGTAGTAGCGCCTACAAAATCTGAGGGTACTTATATCGCCACGCTTGACAAAGTAAAATTGAATGAAACCAGAGTGAAATTAAACTTTCTTAATGATCAAGATCACTTTGAACTTTTAAATTAAAATCGACAATTTTTAAAAAGTTATTTCTTTTTAGGCTCAGGAGTATAGGGGGCGCTTAAATCAAAAAACTCAATGTCGTCCCAATTGGCTCGAACGTCGCGGATAGTTTTAGAAAAATGAATAACCTCTTCTGGCTGAATCTTTTCTAAGTAATTACCTGTATCCCACTTTTTGTTTTTGTTGTCGTCATAAATAACACGTAAATAAAAGGTGTTTGGTTCCAGTAAATTAAATTCGACTTTAGTTTTGTTATCGGTATATTCACTAGCAATTACGTCTCCTTTTTCATCGGTAACTTGAACTATGATAGGAAATCGGTTTACGTTTTGTAAATTAACGATCAAGTTTCCGTATTCATCAGTTTGTCTCGTGGCAGCTTTAAAACTCAAAGTATCATTGCTTATACCATAGAAATCGGTTGCCGCGCCGGGTAATAGTGACAGTGTGTATTTTTGGGATGCTTCTTTTTCAAAATCAAAAAACCATTCTTGATTAAAATCGTCGTAAAACGTAGTGAATTTAACTGAAACTGAATCTTTATTTGTCAGTTTGATTTTAGAATTATCAAATTTCACTAATGGAGTACTGCTTGTGAGAAAGTATCGATCTCTAAAATTTAAAGTTCCGTTGTACTTAGGGCTAATAGCCAATGTGTCTCTTTTTTGATCTCTCAATTTAATTGTGAAACCTTTGTCATAACTATTTAGCTTGACATTAAGTGCTAGTGAGTCGGCTTTTAGAGGTTTAAACCAAACTTGTAAAGAATCCTTTTTAGGGTATTGTGTTACAAGTGTTTCTAGGGTTTTATTTTCATTTTTTAAAACTATAGTAGGCCTATTTTTTGCCTCAGTCATTGCTCCTTCGTAGCCTAAAAGTAACCTGTTTCCCGAAGCTTGTGTAGGTTTAAAATTTTTGAAAGGTAGATTCTCTTGAAATAATTCTAATTCAAACAGCGTGTCATTTGGTATAGCGATGTGATTTTTAAGAAAACCTATTTTATCTTTCTGAGGATCAAACTTATTGTTTCCGTTTATGTCTTTAAGCGCAACCAAAAGGTATTTTCCTGCTTTTAAATTTTCAAGATTAAAGGTTTTTAAGCTATCTAAAGTATTGGTTATGTAGCTAGGAGCTTTTTTGTAAATAACAGAATCGTTAAAAGTGTCATTTACCTCATATAAAAGTACAGAGACAAACGCATCGGTCTCTTTTTCTAAAGCATTTTTTATTCGGCCACCAAGGGAAAGGGAATCAATATAATTTCCGGTAGAAAAAACGTATTTAAATTGATTAAGTGGATTTCCTTCATTGTTGTCAGCAATACTTTGGCCAAAATTAAAACTGTAGGCAGTGTTTGGTGTTAAAGTATCTTTTATTTTTATCGAAACGTATTTTGTAGCAGTAAGCGGCGTGATTAGTGGTTCAAACTTCAAAGGAGGTGAAATTACGAGCTGCTTATTTATGTTTTTTAATTTGATGTACTCGTCAAAAACTAATTTAATTTCCTTGCTATTAAAATTAGTACTATAATTAGCTGGAAAACTTGTTTTGAGCGTTGGGGCAATAGTGTCTTTTAGTCCGCCAGTAATACTTCCTCTTTTCGCGCAACTAGTTAAAGTGACGATAAGGATAAAAAAAATATATTTGATTTTGTTTCTCAACATGAAATTCAAGATTTATAAGGTACAAAATAACGATTATATTTACTAGAATTGAAACTTTTTGGCGATTTATTAAGAGGTCGTGATTAAGGGTGTTTTTTAGATCGAGTGATTTAGATTTATATTGTGTAATTTTGATTTATAAAAAAAGAACCTACTACTAATAAAGTTTATATAATGAGAAAAATAGAACATATAGGCATTGCTGTAAAAGATTTGGATGTATCCAATAACTTATTTGAAAAATTATTTGGTGCACCTGCTTACAAACAGGAAGAGGTGGCTAGCGAAGGTGTTATGACCTCATTTTTTGCCAATGGTCCGAATAAAATTGAGCTTTTGGCAGCAACAAATGCAGATAGTCCCATTGCTAAGTTTTTAGAAAAAAAAGGAGAGGGTATTCATCACATTGCATTTGATGTTGAAGATATAGAAGCTGAAATTGTGAGATTAAAATCTGAAGGTTTTGTCGTGTTGAATGAAGTTCCTAAAAAAGGTGCTGATAATAAGTTAGTGGCCTTCTTGCATCCCAAAAGTACTAATGGTGTTTTGATTGAATTATGTCAAGAGATTAAATAAGGAATAATTACTTTTTTATAATTCTAATAATCAGTAGGTTTCTCTATTGTTTCGTTTGTTTGTTATTTTTAATTTAAAACTATGATAAAAATATTTGGAGCAAACGAAAAATAGTAGTAATATTGCACTCTCATAACCGGTCCTATAGCTCAGCTGGTTAGAGCACCTGACTCATAATCAGGTGGTCCCTGGTTCGAGCCCAGGTGGGACCACAGGTAAACCCTTTAAATTTATTTTAAAGGGTTTTTTTTTATTATCTGGTAAAGCCAAGACGTGCAAAAAATCGTATCTTTAGTCTAGCTAATATGTTTTTAACCGAATAAATTAAAGTTAGATTTTTTTTTGTGCGGTAATTTACTATTTTTGACCACAATGAAGCTATTTGTATATAAATCATACTATCTATTTATTTTCTTGATTGGAACGGTTAGTGTATGCGCGGGAACTGCTCCAGCTGCAGGTCCTCCTTCTCCAACAGGAAAAGGCTCTGCTATTGGGCCTACACCGCCGGGTTTAGCTATCGATGATAATATCTATCAGATGATTTGTATCGGCTTGCTTCTTGGATTGTATTTCGTAAATAAAAGATATATAAAAACAAAACCTTCAATTTAATCCAAATTGAAGGTTTTGTTTTTACTACGTTAAACTCATTTATTTGTTAGAATGTAGTTTGGAGACGTATTTCCCTATTACATCAAACTCGAGGTTAACTTTTGTTCCGATGCTAAACTCTTTGAAGTTGGTATGATTGTATGTGTATGGAATGATTGCGACACTAAACTGATTCTTTTTAGAATTCACAACTGTCAAACTAACTCCATTTACTGTAATAGATCCTTTTTCGATGGTTAAGTTGTTTAACGAGGGATCGTATTCAAAAGTGTATGACCAGCTGCCTTGTGTTTCGATAGCTTCTATGCAAGTACCTACTTGGTCAACATGTCCTTGAACAATATGGCCGTCTAGTCGATCACCAAGTTTCATGGCTCTTTCTAAATTTACTTGATTTCCAGTTTTCCAATGACCAATATTTGTTTTTTGAACAGTTTCATCTATGGCTGTTACCGTATATGCGTTGTTCTTGATGCCTACTACGGTTAAGCAAATGCCGTTGTGCGACACGCTTTGATCTACTTTTAACTCATTAGTTATCGAAGATTCGACTGTAATGTGTAGGTTGTTCTGTTCTTTCTTTATTTCTTGGATAGTACCAAGGGTTTCTATGATTCCTGTAAACATTCTTATTTTAATTTACTAAATTTGCACTTCAAAATTAGCAATAAAAAACCGTGGTCATGATGAAAAAAGCAGAAAATATAATCGTTGGGATTTCAATAGGAGATTTAAACGGTATTGGAAGCGAAATTATTTTAAAAACCTTCGAGGATTCTCGAATGTTAGAGTTGTGTACTCCAGTCATTTTTGCTAACGTGAAGTTGTTGTCCTTTGTAAAAAAGACACTTAATTTAACGCTTCCTTTGCATGGTATTGATAAGTTGGATCAAATAATTCCTGGTAAAATCAATGTTTTAAATCTTTGGAGAGAAGGAGTCGATTTGAGTTTTGGAGTAAATGATGTGAAAATTGGGGAATATGCCGTTAAATCTTTTGTTGCTGCAACCGCTGCTCTCAAAGAAGGTGCGGTCGATGTTTTAGTAACCGCTCCAATAAGCAAATATAACATCCAGTCTGAAACTTTCAAATTTCCCGGTCATACAGATTATTTAGATCAAGAGTTAGATGGTGATGCGCTAATGTTAATGGTGAATGATGATTTGCGTGTAGGTTTGCTTACAGACCATATTCCTGTTAGTGAAGTAGCTTCGCACTTAACTGAGGAGTTAATAATAAAAAAAATAGAGACTATTAGACTTTCATTGATTCGTGATTTTAGTATCAATAAGCCTAAAATTGCAGTTTTAGGATTGAATCCGCATTGTGGCGATGGTGGTGTTATAGGGACAGAAGATGATGTGATCTTAAAACCAACAATAAAAAAAATGTTCGAAAAAGGAACATTAGTGTTTGGTCCTTTTCCTGCTGATGGTTTTTTTGGTAGCGCTCAATATGAGAAATACGACGCTGTGATAGCAACCTATCACGATCAGGGACTAGTTCCTTTTAAGACGTTATCATTTGGTGGAGGAGTAAATTTTACAGCAGGATTAGATAAAATCAGAACCTCGCCGGATCATGGAACAGCGTTTGATATTGCCGGAAAGGATATGGCAGATTACAACTCTTTTAAAGAGGCAATCTATCTTGCAATAGATGTTTATCGTAGTAGAATTCGCTATCAGGAAATCAGTGAAAAACCACTTCGAGTTAGAGAAAAATAGTAGTAAATAAAAAAAGATAAATAAGATTATTAGATTTGTAATAATTTTATATCTTTGCACTCCCGAAGTTTAGGGCAAAATTTTGTTGAAATGAGTAAGTCAAAAGAATATTTAATTCCTTTTATAGGATTAAAGCTAGGAAAACATCATTTTGAGTATCAAATTAGTAATGCGTTCTTTGAAATCTTTGATTACGATGAATATGAAAATTCAGACATCAAAGTAAATGTAGTTTTAGAGAAAAAAAACACGATGCTCGAACTGAGTTTTAATCACAAAGGAAGTATTAATGTTCCATGTGATATGACCGGTGAGAATTTTGATTTACCCATCAAAGGTAAGATGAATTTAATTGTTCGTTTTGGAGAAGTTCTTATTCTATTTAATCCCGCTGTAAAATTGACTCCACCTCCAAACTTTGAGATTAATGTTTCGCAGTATATCTACGAAATGATTGTGCTTTCGGTTCCTTTAAGACGGGTTCATCCAGGTGTGCAAGACG
>CAXBGV010000112.1:0-8406 GCA_963975235.1 uncultured Flavobacterium sp.
GCATTAGTTCAAAATGGTGATATTATTACTATTGATGCCGTAAAAAACACCATCAATCTAAAAATTTCTGACGATGAGTTTGCTGCAAGACGCGCTAAATGGGTTCAACCCGAATCAAGCATTAAAAAAGGAGTTTTACTAAAATACATACGTTCAGTATCTAGCGCATCAACAGGATGTGTTACTGATAAATAAAGCAAAGAGTTTTAGCCTCAGCGCTGCAAAATTTTAACCAATGGGAACAAATAAAATATCAGGCGCAGAAGCCGTTATTAGATGTCTATTAGAAGAAGGAGTCGATTTGGTTTATGGATACCCAGGTGGTGCTATCATGCCAGTTTACGACGAGTTATATAAATTTAAAGAGGAACTACAGCATGTTCTTGTACGTCATGAGCAAGGCGCAACGCATGCTGCACAAGGATTTGCAAGAGCAACAGGAAAAGTGGGTGTGGCAATAGCAACTTCAGGACCGGGAGCAACCAATCTTGTAACAGGTATTGCTGACGCACAAATCGATTCAACGCCTATGGTTTGTATCACAGGACAAGTTGGAAAACACTTGCTTGGTTCAGATGCTTTTCAAGAAACTGATATCATTGGTATTTCGACTCCTGTGACTAAATGGAATTATCAAATTACAGAAGCTTCTGAGATTCCAGAGATTATGGCAAAAGCTTTCTACATCGCAAAATCAGGACGTCCAGGACCTGTATTAGTCGATATTACTAAAAACGCACAGTTCGACTTACTTGATTTTTCATATAAAAAATGCACAGGTATAAGAAGCTATGTTGCTGTTCCGAAGCTTAAATTGGAAAGGGTAAAAGAAGCTGCCGAATTGATAAATAGTGCTAAAAAACCACTAATCGTATTTGGACAAGGAATTATTCTGAGTCATGCCGAAGCTGTATTTAAAGAATTTGTTGAGAAATCTGGTATTCCAGCCGCTTGGACCATTTTGGGATTATCTGCTTTACCTACTAATCACCATTTAAATGTTGGGATGTTAGGGATGCACGGAAATTATGCTCCAAATATTTTGACTAATGAATGCGATGTTTTAATTGCACTTGGAATGCGTTTTGATGATCGCGTTACAGGTAATTTAGAAACATACGCCAAGCAAGCAAAAGTGATTCATTTTGATATTGATCCTGCGGAAATTGATAAAAATGTAAAGACGGATGTGGCAGTTCTTGGAGACGTAAAAGAAGCTTTAGAGGCGATACTTCCTTTAATTGCAAATAAATCGCATGATGATTGGCACAATAAATTTAAAGAATTGTACAAAATTGAGTGCGAAAAAGTAATTGACGAGGAATTAGCACCAACAAATGGAAAAGGAATTTCAATGGGTGAAACAATTGAAATGATCAATAAACACGCTAATGACGACGCAATTATGGTATCTGATGTAGGGCAGCACCAAATGTTTACCTGTCGCTACTCCAAATTCAAACAATCTAAAAGTAATGTTACTTCTGGCGGTTTAGGTACAATGGGATTTGCTTTACCAGCAGCTATTGGTGCCAAAATGGGAATGCCAGATCGTGAAGTAGTTGCTATCATAGGCGATGGTGGTTTTCAGATGACAATTCAAGAACTAGGGACAATTTTTCAAACAAAAGTACCTGTAAAAATTGTGGTTTTAAACAATGAATTTTTAGGTATGGTACGTCAGTGGCAACAATTGTTTTTTGATAAAAGATACGCATCTACTGAAATGATAAATCCAAATTTTGTTGCTATCGCAGAAGGGTACTATATCAAAGCAAAAAAGGTAACAAAACGGGAAGATTTAGATGCTGCTGTAGCTGAAATGATGGCTTCAAAAGAGTCGTATTTTCTAGAAGTTATGGTCGAAAAAGAAAATAATGTATTCCCAATGATACCTACAGGAGCCTCAGTTTCAGACATTCGTTTGTCTTAAAATAGTTTAAAGTTTAAGGTTTGAAGATAGTATCATCTAATAAAATGTTGGTCGACTTTGAACTTTAAACATAAAAACTTTAAACATAAAAAAATGGAAAATCAAACATTCACCATTTCTGTTTATTCAGAAAACAACGTTGGCTTGCTAAATAGAATATCTGGTATATTCTTGAAGCGTCACATTAACATACTGAGCTTAAATGTTTCAGAATCAGAGATTGAAAATGTATCACGTTTTATAATAGTCGTGAATACAACTGAGAAATGGGTTCACAATATCGTGGGACAAATAGAGAAACAAGTAGAAGTCATAAAAGCTTTTTATCATATAGACGATGAAACAATTTTCTTAGAAAATGCTTTGTTTAAAATTGAATCTAGTTTGCTATTTGACGAAAAACAAATTCAAAATATTATAAAGGAAAGCAATTCAGAAATTGTTACAGTAGCAAGAGACTTTTTTGTGATTTCAAAATCGGGACGACGGTCAGAAATCGAGGAACTGTATAATAACTTAAAACCTTTCGGGATTATGCAATTCGTGCGCTCAGGAAGGATATCAGTTTCAAAAGAAAAAATGGAAATTTCAGCACTTTTAGAAGAATTAAAAAATAAATAAATAAAAAACAATGGCAAATTATTTCAATACGTTACCACTACGATTACAGTTAGAGCAATTAGGAGTTTGTGAATTCATGGATCAATCAGAGTTCACTGATGGGATTTCGGCTTTAAAAGGTAAAAAAGTAGTAATTGTTGGTTGTGGAGCTCAAGGATTGAATCAAGGATTGAACATGAGAGACTCGGGACTTGACATTTCATACGCTTTACGTGCAGAGGCGATTGCTCAAAAGAGAGCCTCTTTTATGAACGCGGCAGATAACGGCTTTACAGTAGGTACTTATGAAGATTTAATACCAACTGCTGATTTAGTATGCAACCTTACACCAGATAAGCAGCACACAGCGGTTGTGACAGCTATAATGCCATTGATGAAAAAAGGTTCGACGCTCGCTTACTCCCACGGCTTTAATATTGTTGAGGAAGGAATGCAAATTCGTAAAGATATTACAGTAATTATGTGTGCTCCCAAATGTCCTGGTTCAGAGGTACGTGAGGAATACAAAAGAGGTTTTGGTGTACCAACTTTAATTGCCGTTCATCCAGAGAACGATCCTAATGATTTAGGTTTAGCTCAAGCAAAAGCATATGCAGTAGCAACAGGAGGCCATAAGGCAGGCGTTTTAAGATCTTCGTTTGTGGCTGAAGTAAAGTCGGATTTAATGGGAGAACAAACTATCTTGTGTGGTTTACTACAAACAGGATCAATTTTATGCTTTGACAAAATGGTAGCTGAAGGAATTGATGCTGGTTATGCTTCAAAATTGATTCAATACGGCTGGGAAACTATCACCGAAGGATTAAAATACGGTGGAATTACTAACATGATGGATCGTTTATCTAATCCAGCTAAAATCGCTGCGTTTAAAACTGCAAACGAATTAAAGGATATTATGCGTCCATTATTCCAAAAACACATGGATGATATTATCTCAGGTCATTTCTCTAAAACAATGATGGAAGACTGGGATAACGATGACAAGAATTTATTGGCTTGGAGAGCTGCCACAGGAGATACTAATTTCGAAAAAACACCAGCGGGCGATTTTGAAATTTCGGAGCAGGAGTACTATGATAATGGAGTTTTAATGGTGGCGATGGTAAAGGCAGGAGTTGAATTGGCTTTTGAAGCAATGACTGAGTCCGGAATTATAGAAGAGTCTGCTTATTATGAGTCATTACATGAAACACCGCTAATTGCAAATACAATAGCGAGAAAAAAATTATTCGAAATGAATCGTGTAATTTCTGACACTGCAGAGTATGGTTGTTATTTATTTGATCATGCATGTAAGCCGTTAATAGCTGATTATGTTAAAAATGCACCTAGCAATTTAATAGGGCGTCCTTTTAATACTGGTGCAAACGGAGTAGATAATAAAGAGCTGATAGAAGTAAATAGCATAATCCGAAATCATCCTGTAGAAGAAGTAGGTGCGTGGCTAAGAGAGTCTATGACAGCAATGAAAAAAATAGTTTAATTGTATTAGTTTCAGGAATTACTGCACTAGAGTTTGTGCTAGGATTTGCTCAGTATCATGAGTTGGTTATTGTTTTGAATTAGTGATAATAAAATTCAATTTAATGATATAAATGGTGCCAATTACATTCACTTAACTCCAACTATAGCGAGTTAGGTGAAGTAATTCCTTTTAAAAAGATTGTGGTTGAACAGCACAAGTTTAATCTTTTTTGAAGAAGTCATCTTTTCCAAAAATTACAGAATTAAAAAATTTATACTAGCTGCGTAGATTAATTTGAATCGCATGTGTAAGCTACTAATTAGTTGTTTCTGTATTTTTGGTTATACTATATTGTTAATTTTAAAGGTGCCTTGGTTTTACTTTGGCGCCTTTTTTAAATTATGAGTATATTCAAAAACTGTTATTTTTTATGACATTCTAAAAATATGAGAGATGTTTGATGATAATTTGTATTTTTTTATACGAATTTATCATTTTATTTGCTTTTACATTCAACGCTTATTTAATACATTTATAAAAAAATAAATAAGCATGAGTTATTATAAAATTGAAAATTTAGAACAATACTTTAAACACTATAATAAATCTGTTCGCGAACCTAGAAAATTTTGGGGAAAAATTGCAGAAGAAAATTTTACTTGGTACCAACAATGGGATAAAGTTGTTGACTTTAATATGGCCGAAGGGGATATTAAATGGTTTACAGAAGCAAAATTAAACATAACAAAAAACTGTATTGATAGGCATCTAAATAAGAGAGGAGATAAAACAGCTATTATTTTTGAACCTAATAATCCTGATGAAGACGCCTTGCATATTACGTATACTGATTTGCATCAGCGTGTTTGTAAAATGGCAAACGTTTTAAAAGAACAAGGGATAACTAAAGGAGATCGTGTGTGTATTTACTTACCCATGATTCCAGAATTAGCAGTGGCTACATTGGCATGTGCGAGAATAGGAGCGATACATTCAGTAGTTTTTGCTGGATTTTCTTCTACAGCTGTTGCTACTCGAATCAATGATAGTGATTGCAAGATGGTAATTACTGCTGATGGTGGATATCGCGGAACTAAAACCATAGAGCTTAAAGATATTATAGATGAAGCTTTAGAAAAATGCCCCTCTGTAAGCACTGTATTAGTTGTAAATAGAACTAATAGCTATGTTACAATGAAAGAAGGAAGGGATATTTGGTTACAACCATTATTAGATGCTGCTTCAGATAATAGTATAGCCGAGATAATGGATTCAGAAGATCCTTTATTTATATTGTACACCTCTGGTTCGACAGGAAAACCTAAAGGAATGGTGCATACCACTGCAGGATATATGGTGCAAACAGCCTATACTTTTAAAAATGTTTTTAACTATGAAGAAAATGATGTTTTTTGGTGCACCGCCGATATTGGTTGGATCACCGGACATTCGTACATTTTATACGGACCTCTTTTAAATGGAGCCACAACTGTAATTTTTGAAGGAGTACCTTCATACCCTGATTTTAGTCGTTTTTGGCAAATTATAGAGAAACATAAAGTCAGTCAATTTTATACTGCTCCTACAGCCATCCGTTCGTTGGCAAAAGAAAGTATTGAATATGTCCAGAAATATGAATTAAAAACGCTTAAAGTTATAGGATCTGTTGGAGAGCCAATTAACGAAGAGGCATGGCATTGGTTCAATGATCACGTTGGGGCAAAACGTTGTCCTGTTGTAGATACGTGGTGGCAAACAGAAACAGGAGGTATTATGATTTCACCACTTGCTTTTGTAACCCCTACAAAACCAACCTATGCTACTTTGCCTTTGCCTGGCATTCAAGCGGTTCTAATGGATGAAAAGCGCAATGAAATTGAAGGCAATCAGGTAGTAGGAAGCTTATGTATTAAATTCCCATGGCCAGGAATTGCTCGTACGATTTGGGGTGATCATCAACGATATAAAGATACTTACTTTTCTCAATTTCCAGGAAAATTCTTTACAGGAGATGGTGCTTTAAGAGACGAGGTAGGTTATTATAGAATTACAGGTCGTGTAGACGATGTTGTAATTGTGTCCGGTCATAATTTGGGAACTGCACCAATCGAGGATTCTATTAACGAACACCCTGCTGTTGCAGAAAGTGCTATTGTAGGTTTCCCACACGAGCTAAAAGGTAACGCTTTGTATGGTTTTGTCATTTTAAAAGAGTCGGGCGAAATTAGAAATAAAGAAAACTTGTTTAAAGAAATTAATCAGCATATTTCTGATCACGTTGGTCCAATTGCAAAACTGGATAAAATACAATTTGTATCCGGTTTGCCAAAAACAAGATCAGGTAAAATCATGAGAAGAATTTTGAGAAAAATAGTCGAAGGTGACTTTTCAAATTTTGGAGATATTAGCACACTAATAAATCCAGAAATTGTAGAAGAGATCAAAGAAAATAGAGTTTAATTTTCAAAAAATATATTTTTAAGGTTGGTAATCTATTTCTGGATTACCAACCTTTTTTTATGTATAAAAAATAAAGACAAATAATTTTTAAAAACGAAAGAGCACAATTTTACTTTTATTTGAAAAAAGAAATACCCTAAAAATACTTGATGTTTTGAAACAATTTATTGAACTTAATCAGTAAATTTACGAGATATGACAAATGAACCTGTAGTTATTATTGGTGGAGGATTAGCAGGTCTTGTAGCTGCTATACACTTAAGGAATACTAATCATAATGTTATCGTTATCGAAAAAAATGAATTCCCTAAGCATAAGGTTTGTGGTGAATATATTTCTAATGAGGTGCTACCGTATTTAGAATCATTGGGTTTAGATATTAAATCTTTGAAGCCAACACATATTGAAAAGCTTTCTTTTTCCTTGTTGTCAGGAAAATCAATAGATGTGAAACTTCCTTTAGGTGGTTTTGGAATTAGTAGATATACCTTAGATCAGTATTTATTTGATGAAGCTACAGCTAGAGGATGTAAAATTGTTCAAGAAAACGTAGCTGATATTAGTTTTGCAGATAATTCATTCACTATTGTCACTAATTTAAATTCGTATACAGCATCAATAGTGCTAGGTGCTTTTGGTAAAAGATCAAATCTTGATCTTAAATTAAAACGAAATTTCATCCAAAAAAAGTCTAATTGGCTAGGTGTAAAAGCACATTATAAATTAGACTTTCCAGATGATCTAGTTGGTCTACATCATTTTAGGGGTGGTTATTGCGGTGTTTCTAAAGTTGAAAATGACCTTGTAAACATTTGTTATCTTTCTAATTACGAAACTTTTAAACAATTTAAGTCTATATCGGACTATCAAAATTCCGTTTTGAGTCAAAATTCAAATCTGAAAGAAATTTTTGATCGTGCTGATCTTCAATTCGAAAAACCTTTAACAATTAGTCAGGTTTCTTTCGAGAAAAAAAATAGTATCGATAATCATGTATTGATGATTGGTGATACTGCTGGATTAATACATCCATTATGCGGTAACGGTATGGCTATGGCCATTCATAGTGCCAAGATCGCTTCAGATTTGGTCGCCGAATTTAGCGCTGGAAAAATTAAATCAAGAGCGCAATTTGAAACGGAGTACTTACGTCAATGGGAATTCAATTTTAGTAAAAGATTAAAAATAGGTCGGTTATTATCAAGGATATTACAACAAGAAAAACTAGCAGACTTAGTTCTGCGTATATTAATCGTTTTTCCTTTTCTCTTACCAATTATTATTAAAAATACGCACGGTAAAGCCATTTTATAGCTATTGATTATGTTAATAAATACAAAACACAGAACAGATGAGTCCGAGATTATGGATGATTTTGCCTTGGAAGGTGAAGTTTTAAGAGATGCTCTAGACAAAATAGCCAAAATTAACCAACTCTTGGGTGGAAACAAGCTAACTTTACTTGGAGTCAAACAATTACTTAATAACCGTTCACATTTAGATGAAATAACGATTGTTGATATTGGATGCGGAAACGGTGATATGCTGCGAACGCTTGCAGAGTACGGCATACAGAATGATTTTAAATTTAATTTGATAGGAATTGATGCTAACAACTTTACCGTTGAGCACGCAAAAAGTTTATCAGTAAAATATAAAAATATAAGTTACCGCTGTGAAGATATCTTTGCACCGTCATTTAAAACACTGACCTACGATATTGTATTATGCACCTTGACTTTACATCATTTTAAGGATGCCGAAATTTTGAAAAGTATGAATACTTTTTATAAAAATTCGAGATTTGGTATCGTGATTAATGATTTGCATCGAAGTTCTATAGCATATCGATTGTTTCAAGGTTTGTGTTTCGTTTTTCAACTGAATGATATGTCAAGAGAGGATGGATTAATTTCGATTCTACGAG
>CAXBGV010000113.1:0-8276 GCA_963975235.1 uncultured Flavobacterium sp.
ATAATCGAGCTCATAGACATCGCTCCAAAAGAGTTTTGGGGTGCTCAAGACACTCATCTTGAAATGATTAAAAAATATTATCCAAAATTAAAAATAGTTGCTAGAGGAACAACTTTAAAAGCTTTTGGAGAAAAAGAAATTTTAGACGAGTTCGAAAAACGTTTTCAGAGACTAATGCTTCATTTCACACGATACAACAATATCGATAATAATGTTATTGAACGTGTAATTCTAGGTGATAGTCAAGACGATAAAAGAAACACGCCTAACGATAAAATTCTAGTACACGGTGTAGGAGGGAAGATCATTAAAGCGATGACTCCCAATCAGCAACTTCTAGTAGACACAATCAATAAAAATGACATGGTTTTTGCTGTAGGTCCAGCAGGAACTGGTAAAACGTATACTGGTGTAGCTATGGCTGTTAAAGCTTTGAAAGAGAAGCAAGTAAAGCGTATAATATTAACTAGACCAGCAGTTGAGGCAGGTGAAAATTTAGGTTTTTTACCCGGGGATATGAAGGAAAAATTAGATCCTTACATGCAGCCGCTTTATGATGCATTGCGTGATATGTTACCTAACGAAAAGTTAGAAGATTACATATTAAAGGGGATTATTCAAATTGCTCCCTTAGCTTTTATGCGCGGTAGGACATTAGATAATGCCTTTGTAATTTTGGATGAAGCACAAAACACAACTCATTCACAAATGAAAATGTTTTTGACCCGTATGGGAAAAAGCGCCAAGTTTATGGTAACAGGAGATCCAGGTCAGGTTGATTTACCCCGTCGAACGATTTCAGGTTTGAAAGAAGCGTTATTGGTATTAAAGGATGTTGAAGGTATTGGTATTATTTACCTTGATGATAAAGATATTGTGCGTCATCGCTTGGTAAAAAAAGTAATCGATGCTTACAAGCAAATCGAAAATCAGGACTAAAAGTACTGTTTTGTAGTAAATTACAATAATAAATAGATAAATACGACCCCAATCGGGGTCGTATTTATTACATACAATAATCAAAAATAAATATAAAAGTATTGAGGAACGTAATTATAACAGGGGCTTCAGGTGGAATAGGGAAAGAGTTAGCGATTCATTTTGCAGCTAATAATTGGAATGTAATAGCTACCATGATTTGTCTGGAACAAGGAAAAGAACTTCAAAATATAAAGAATATAAAATGTTTTATACTCGATGTCACTTCAACGGAGAGTATTGCTGTTGCAAAAAGTAAAATAATGGACGAATTCAAAACTATTGATTTGGTCATTAATAATGCAGGCGTAGGCTACCGAAGTTTTGTCGAATTAGCAGAAGATGATGAAATAGATAAGATTGTTAATGTAAATTGGCTAGGAGTTGTAAAAATGTGTCGAGCATTTATTCCTGTTTTTCGCGTGCAAAATAAAGGCCATTTTATTAATATATCGTCGATTGCAGGACTCGTGAATTTGCCTTTAGGTAGTTTTTATCATGCGACCAAACACGGAGTTGAGAGTTTTTCTGAATGTATGGCTTACGAATTATTAGATTTTAATATTAGTGTGTCTACCGTACAATTTGGCAATACCCCATCTAATTTTCAAAAAAACGTAACCCGATCAGAGCGATCTAGCATTGGTTCTTACAATACTTTGATGGATACTATTAATGAGGTAGTTGAAAGAAAAACCAAGAAAAATACAGATTTAAAACCTGCTATTATTGAGGAAATTCTAAAGATAGCCGAAAATCCAGCAAAAAACTTTAAACGGTACACAATTGGGTTCGATGCCAATTGCCTCAGCTTTTTAAGAAAACGAGTAGGGTATCGCTTATTTGGCCGAATGATAAGACGATCAGTATTTAAGTAAATTGCAGTTTGAAAGAATTTTTGATTTCAAATTTTCTTTGTTTTCTGATAAGAATTAAAATAAATTTGAGCAACAGAATAAAAGAACCATATAGTAATGAATAAAAATATAAAAGTTATCATAAGCGATCTAGATGGAACTTTATTAAATCAACATCATACAATAGCAGAGTTTACTAAAATAGTTTTGAGAGAAATGCATGAGCAAGGCTATCTAATTATTATAGCTACAGGACGCCATCATCTCGATGCTATTCCAATAGTAGATACGCTCGGATTTCCTACTTATTTAGTAACATCTAATGGTGCTAGAATTCATGATCCTAATCGCGATTTAATTTTTGCTACTAATATGGAAAGCGAAGCTGTAAAAGCGGTACTTTCAATAGAACGTGATCCTGAAATCACAACTGTATTATTTAAAGAAACGGTATGGCAAACCAGTAAAAACAATCCAAAAGTAAATAGTTTTCAAACAAAAATGAATTATATACCTGAAGTTGTCAACTTTGATATCATTGAAGATTTTACCGCAATTAAAGTTTTTTTTACGCATGAAAAACACAGCACTTTAGTAGCGCTTAGGGATCGCATTGTCGCAAGTCATTCTCATTTGTTTAATCATGCTTTTAGTTTACCTCATTGCTTGGAATTTATGGATAAATCTGTCGATAAAAGTGTAGCGATACGTAAAATATTAGACTTAGAAAATTTAAGTTTTGATCAAGCAATTTCGTTTGGAGATGGTTATAATGATGAGGAAATGCTAAGGGCGACAGGAAAAGGTCTTTTGATGAGTAACGCACCAGAGAGCTTAAAAAGTAAATTATCGCATCTAGAAACAATTGAACCTAATAGTGAGGATGGAGTGGCTAAGTACCTATTAGTGAATTTTTTAAGTAATAAAAATAATTTAAAACTAATTAATATTTAATATAGAAAAACCATATTATCGTTATGAAAAAAAACATTTTTATTCTGTTCTTACTAACTTGTAGCTTTACTATGCACAGTCAAAAGTTGCAATTGGAGGAAATCATGAAAGGAGACGAATTTATTGGAAATCAACCTTCAAATCAACGCTGGTCTCTTGATGGTCAAAAAATTTATTTTGATTGGAATCCAAAAAACGAAATAGGATCAAGTACCTATTTTGTAGACAAAAGTACTTTAAAACCGCAATTAGCAACAGCCAAAGAAGCTGCTTTTTCTAAATTGAATTTTGTGAAGAAACCAGGTTCAAATATAGCGTATTATATTACCAAAGGAGCTTTGTATAGTTATGCGATCAAGGAGAAAACAACTAAAAAATTAATTCAGCAGAGTAGTTCTGTGTCAAATTTACAGTTGGCTCATGAAGATGGAATCGTGTTTTTTGAACAAAATGACAACATAATGAAGTTTAATACTAAAAACGGAACGCTTATACAGTTGTCAAATTTTAAAGCAGGTAAAGCGGCAAAAGAGGAAACAGAAGCTGATTCCTTTTTGAAAACACAACAAAAAGAGCTTTTTGTTTTTATTAGAGATCAAGAAGCTAGTAAAAAATGGTACAAAGAGAAAGCAGATGAATTAAAGTCCGATTTCCCAAAGGAGTTTTTTTATGGTAAAAACACTATTCAAGGGTTAAAAGTTAATCCTAACGGCAATTTCTTAACATTTAATGCGATTGAATCTCAGGATATAAAAAGTGAAAAAATGGAGGTTTTTATAACTTCTGATGGATATAATAGGACTCCTGATACTAAAAGAAAAGTTTCCGAAGCAAACTTAACACCAATTAAGTTTGGCGTTTATTCAGTTGTAAAAGACTCGGTATACTATATGAATTTTTCTAAGTTAAGTCACATTAAAGATGCTCCAGAGTACTACAAACTCTATGATAATTTAAAAGATAAAGAAAAGACAGAAAGATTTATCTTTGTTCAAGAGCCAACATATAACGACAATGGTTCAGTTGCAGTTACTGAAATTAGAAGTCAAGACAACAAAGACCGCTGGATCGTAAAATTAAATTTAGCCGAAGGCACATTCGAAGAAATCGATTATCAGCATGACGAAGCCTGGATTGGAGGCCCTGGAATACCATCTTACACCTATAGTTCAGGTACCTTAGGTTTTCTAGGGGATAATAGTACTATTTATTATCAATCTGAAGCCACTGGTTACTCGCATTTATACACCTACAATGTAAACACTAAGAAAAAGCAGCAACTTACTAAAGGGAATTGGGAAGTACGTGATGTGTTTTTAGCGAAAGATAAAAAAACATTCTACTTGACTACAACTACAACTCATCCCGGCAATAGGAATTTATACAAGTTGGCTGTAGCCGATGCTAAATTACAGCCAATATTAACAAAGGATGGAGCATATGAAACAAGCTTGTCCCCAGATGAAACTAGATTACTGATTCGCTATTCGTATAAAAATAAACCTTGGGAATTATTCCTAGCAGATAATAAAGCGAATCCTATTTTAGATCAAATCACATTTTCGACAACTGAAGCCTTTAATGCGTATGCATGGCGCACCCCAGAGGTAATCAATTTTAAAGCACAGGACGGGACAACAGTTAATGCTAGATTGTACAAACCAGAGCAAAGCAATGCAAACAAAGCGGCGATTATCTTTGTACATGGTGCTGGCTATTTACAAAATGCTCATAATTATTGGAGTACGTATCATAGAGAGTATATGTTTCATAATTTATTAACTGATGCAGGTTATACAGTATTAGATATAGATTATAGAGGAAGTGATGGTTATGGAAGAGATTTTAGAACCGGTATTTACCGTTTTATGGGAGGAAAAGATTTGTCTGATCAAATCGATGGAAAAAAATACCTAGTAGATAATCTGAATGTAGACACTAATAAAGTTGGGATATACGGCGGTTCATACGGCGGATTTATTACACTAATGGGGATGTTAACAACTCCAGGTGAGTTCAAGGCGGGAGCAGCTTTACGATCAGTGACTGATTGGGCACATTACAATCACGGTTACACTGGCAATATTCTAAATTTTCCTGAGACAGATCCCTTGGCATTCAAGAAAAGTTCTCCAATATACTTTGCCGATAATTTAAAAGGAGAATTATTAATGTTACACGGGATGGTCGATAACAATGTAGAGTATAAGGATATCATTAGGCTTTCGCAACGTTTCATTGAACTAGGTAAAAAAAACTGGACATTGGCATCTTTTCCTGTTGAAGCACATGGGTTTAAAGAAACCTATTCATGGGTAGACGAATATGGGCGAATTTTAAATTTATTTAATAATTCACTTTTAGAAAAATAGTAATTAGCGTAGCTGAATAATAGGTACACTATTTTGCGTATCCCCACTAAAAAGCTATTTTTGCCAAAACAATAACACACAACAATGAATACAATTACAACAACTAATTTTAGTTTTCCAGAACAAAAATCGGTTTACCGAGGTAAGGTCAGAGAAGTTTACAATATCAATGACGAATTACTAGTTATGGTTGCCACAGATAGGCTTTCGGCATTTGATGTGGTTTTGCCTAAAGGAATTCCGTATAAGGGTCAGATTTTGAATCAAATCGCAACTAAATTCATGGAATTAACGGCAGATATTGTTCCAAATTGGTTAATTGCAACTCCAGATCCTAATGTTGCTGTAGGTCATTTGTGCGATCCTTTTAAAGTAGAAATGGTTATTCGTGGTTATTTATCTGGTCATGCCGCAAGAGAATATGCAAGTGGTAAAAGAACTATTTGCGGTGTAGCGATGGCTGAAGGTTTGAAAGAAAACGATCAATTTCCCGAACCTATTATAACACCTACAACCAAAGCAGACAATGGAGAACATGATGCTGATATTTCTAGAGAAGCTATCCTTTCTAATGGAATTGTTAGTGAGCACGATTATATAATTTTAGAAGAGTACACACGAGCATTGTTTCAAAGAGGGACTGAGATTGCGGCAAGTAGAGGATTGATTTTGGTTGATACCAAATATGAGTTTGGAAAAACTAAGGAAGGTAAAATTGTTTTGATTGATGAAATTCATACTCCAGACTCTTCTCGTTATTTTTATGCAGAAGGCTATCAAGAGAGACAAGACAAAGGCGAGGAGCAAAAGCAACTATCGAAAGAATTTGTTCGTCGCTGGTTAATCGAAAATGGTTTTCAAGGACAAGAAGGGCAAGCAATACCTGAAATGACAGAAGCATACATTGAATCAGTATCAGAAAGATATATCGAATTGTACGAGAATATCTTGGGTGAAAAATTTATAAAAGCGAATATAGACAATATAAATGACCGCATCAATAGTAATGTTGTGTCGTACCTAGCATCTAAATAGATTCAATTTTAAAAATAGTAAAGAAGAAGCCGTAATTTGAAAATTACGGTTTCTTCTTTTTTTTGTAAAAGGTAGTAAAGTAGCTTATTTCAAGTTTTCGATAATGATGAGCTCATTGTGTTGCTCAACTCTAGGAAGCGCCCGAACACTATAATTAGGGTCACTAAAACCAGCCAAATACTTTTTGTTGCGCTGGTTATTTTCCTCATTTAAAATCATTGTATTAAAAAGCACAAATCCTTTACTATTTAATAAGTAACAAATTCGTTTGCTAAAAAAAGATTCGAATAAAAAATTAGGCATGATTGTATCTTGAAAAACATCAATAATAATTAAATCGTATTTTTTGGTAGTTTTCAAAACGTACTCGAAAGCATCATCTATTACAATATTAAGATTTGGAATGTCATTTAGATGGAAATGACGATTAGCAATTGTGATAATGTTAGGATCAATCTCGACACCCGTCAATTTTCCCGCAAATTTAATATCATCGACTAAAGTTTTAAAAACACTACCACCAGCAACACCTAAAACAAGTATTTGATCCATTTCTTTGATTTTTTCAAAACCAATAGTGTCTAAGCCATGTTTTAAAATTCGCTGTAAACTACCGTAAGAATAATTGGTGTTTTTAGAATCTAATACTAATTCGCCGTTTGCCCAAGTAACTTCAAGTGTATTACTAACAGCTGATTTTACAGTATATATGTTTATTGGCAATAAGAAGCTTAAAATTTTTTTTAGCATCAACAACAGTTTTAATCAAAATTAAGTTTTAAATTATATATTTTGCACAAAAATTAAACTAATGAAGAAACTTATTTACAAATTTATTTTTTTTAGAATGATGGGTTGGAAGATAGTAGGTTCTATTGACCCTAGTCAAAAAAAATGTGTTCTTATGGTTATGCCACATACCAGTGCACATGATTTTTATTTAGGTATTTTTACTAGAGAAATTACTGGATTAGAAATGAACTTTGTAGGTAAAAAAGAATTGTTTCGTTTTCCTTTGGGTACTTACTTTAGGTATATGGGTGGCGAACCATTAGATAGAGCAGGAGGGTTGAACAAAGTAGACGCTATAGCTGCAATATTTGCAAAAAGAGATACATTTAGGTTAGCAGTTGCACCCGAGGGAACTAGAGAAAAGGTGACCACACTTAAAACAGGCTTTTATTATATTGCCCTGAAGGCAAATGTTTCTATTATACCTGTTGCTTTTGATTTTGGAAAAAAAGAAGTTAATCTAGGTGTACCATTACTTCCTACAGGTAATATAGAACAAGAGATGAAAACACTTTTAAATCATTACAAAGATGTTGTAGGTAAAATTCCAAAGAAGGGATATACAGAATAAAATTAAGTTGAAATTCGTAAAACTGCAGCTATACACCAATTAGCACAGCAAATGAAATCAAAAAGATTTTGCTTTGAATGCGTATTTAAGGTACATAACTTTTAAAAGTACCATTTTTATAAAAGATTACAATTTTATCAATTTCGTTCTCTTCGTTTTTACGCGAAGAGTAGGGATTTGTGTTTTCTACTTTTTCTGGTATTACTGTCGAGACTTCTTTAGCGTTCTCGCTAAATAAATTTCCAATTTCTTTTTCCGTAGAATTATTAGTTAAAGGTAGTGAAGGTTTTTGTTCTACAACCATGTCAGTACTTTTAGGAAAACTACCTTTTCCATTCAAGATCCAGTAAAGATCAACATCTGGAAAAACATCAAGAATTTTAAGTAAAAAATCAAGACTCGGTTTGTTTCTACCTGATAGGAGATGAGACAAGCTAGAGCGTTGCACTCCAATTTTATCTGCAAATCCAGAGGCATTTAAACTGTAATAATCTAAGATAATTTCTAAACGCTTTATAAAATCTTCCGTGTTTACCATTGTGAACTGTAGTTTTTATTATCTAATTACAAATGTAACAAAAAAATAGAGAGATACACCTGTTACAAATGTAAATTATACTATTTTAGTCTTTTAATCTAAAGTGATAGGTAATGTAAATTCACTTAAATATCTAATAAACAATGTTTTTAATACATTAATTTAAAACGGTAACAATT
>CAXBGV010000114.1:0-8267 GCA_963975235.1 uncultured Flavobacterium sp.
ATGCTATTAAGCGTTCTCTTAACAACTCATCAGGACAAGATGAGATTATTAAAGACATCGAAATGAGAGTTTCGGAACTATTAAATGAGAAACAAAAAAGCGACAAACATGTTGTAGGATTAAAAGATGTAGACGAAGTGATTACCGTAATGGGACAACCTGAAGACTATATTATTGAGGACGACGCGACAAACAATCAGCAATCCTATAATTACAGCACAACGGCCAGAACTTCAAGAAAATTGTATCGCGACAAGGACAAGGGCATGCTGGGTGGTGTAGCTGCGGGACTAGGATATTACTTTGGGATTGACACTGTATGGATCAGGATTGCACTTATACTGCTGGTTTTTGCCGGATTTGGCACTGGTATTATTGCCTACCTAATTTTATGGGTTGTAACACCAGAGGCTATCACAACCTCAGAAAAGTTAGAGATGACAGGAGAACCAGTTAACATCTCGAACATCGAAAAAAAAGTAAGAGAAGAGTACGAAAATGTATCTCAAAAATTTAAAAATGGAGACTACGATACATACGGTAACCAAATAAAAACTGGCGCTGGAAAGGTTGGTAACTCAATTGGTGATTTGATTATGACTGTTTTTAAGATATTCGCTAAAGTATTAGGAATAATATTGATCATAAGCGGATTAGCAATGATTGTGGTTTTCTTAATCGGTGCATTGACACTTGGAACTGTACATTTTGATAATTTCCCTTTTCATCAATTTATTGAGTCCGGAAATTTTACTGATTATCCTGTGTGGTTTTTCTCTTTTTTACTTTTTATCGCAGTAGCAATTCCAAATTTCTTCCTAGTGTTATTAGGTTTCAAATTGGTATCGCCTAACATAAAATCGATTGGAAACATTGCTAAATCGACCCTGTTGGCACTTTGGATAATTGCAATTGCCTTACTAATATCCATTGGATTAAAACAAGCATCAGCCTTTGCTGTTGACGGTAGAGTACTTAAAAAAGAAATAATCAACATTAATCCTACGGATACTTTATATGTGAAATTTAAACACAATGATTACTATGCAAAAAGCATTAATGACCATAATAATTTTAATATAACACAAGATTCTATAGGTAATGATGTTATTTATTCGAACCAAGTGCGTTTTAAAATAGAGCGAACAGATGAGATATTACCATACCTACAAATAGAAAAAGAGGCAAAAGGAAGTTCATTATCTGATGCTAAAAAAAGAGCAGAGCTAATTAAGTACAGTTACAAAATTGATGGCAATCAAATCATCTTAGACAACTACTTACTATCTAATCTAAAAGATAAATATCGTGATCAAGAAGTAGAAATCACTTTGTATTTACCTGAAGGAAGTTTTTTTAAAGCAGATACTAGTGTGCAAGATTACGACAGATCTGACGACGAGTTTTTTAACCTGCACTACAGCTCTGGTAAATATTTATACCGAGTAATGGAAACTAGAGTACAATGCATGGATTGTCCAGCAGATGAAAATGAATACGATGACGTAAGCACTAGTAATGAAGAGAACGAAAGTACGATCACAATAACTAGAAAAGGTGCTTTCTCAACTACAACAGATTCTTATTCAATCAAAAAAGATTCTATTCGTTTAATAAGAAATAAGGATGGCATAATAATTAAATCTAATTAATCATGGTAAAAACTATTTCATTAATTACTAAGTTTATTGTTGTTGCGGTAAGTGCACTCTTACTAGCATCATGTAATCAAGTCATCAATTTAAAATCTATAACCGGTAGCGGAGAAGTTATAACAGAAAACAGAACCGTAACAGATGATTTTAAAAGTATCGAGGTGAGCAACTCTATTGATCTTGTAGTTGAGCAATCTGATAAAGTACAAATTACAGTCGAAGCTGATGACAATCTCATCAATAGTATTACCACTAAAATAGAAAACGGTGTATTAATTATTAGTTGCGATTACGACTCCTTTTTTGACATTGAATCTAAAAAAGTAACAGTAAAAATGCCTTCTATCGAAGCGTTACGAGCCTCTAGCGCTTCATCAGTTAGCAGTTCAAATAAACTTAGAGGAGAAGAAATAACTGTTAGAGCCTCTAGCGCTGCAAATATCAAACTAGACTTAGAGTATGATAGGGTTGATGCAAAGGCAAGCAGTGCTGGTACTATCGCAATGAACGGGCTTGCTTTGAGTTTAAACTCGGCAGCCTCAAGCGGAAGTGATATCGACGCCGATGATTTATTTTCAAATGAAGTTATAGCAACTGCTTCTAGCGGTGCTTCAATTACAATTAATCCAATTGTAAAACTAAAAGCGAAAGCTACAAGTGGCAGCAGTATTCTATACGTAAAAACTCCAAAATCAATAGAACGCAAAACATCCTCGGGCGGAAGCATCGAAAAAATATAGGTTAACATTATCCTAATACGTAAATAAATCATTCTAGTCAGGATGATTTATTTACTTTTGTATGAAAGCAAAAACTATGAAAATGAAACAAACGATAGCCCTAATTTTACTCTTAGTATCAACCACTTTTACAGTTGCTCAAAAAAAAGAAAAAATAAAAGGCTCTAAAACAGTGACTACAAAAGTTAAGGAAATAAGTAACTTTGATAATCTTGAAGTAAGTGATAACATCGAAGTGTACCTTGAAAAAGGAGAGACTTCTTTTTTATCGATCGAAGCTGATGACAATTTGCAAGATGAAATAGCAATAACGTCCGTAGGTACTACTTTACAGTTGCAGACCGTAAAAACAATCACGCGATTTAAAAAACTGATCATAAGAATCACTTATGCAAATGAAATCAGAAGCATTAGTGCAAAGAACGACGCAATTGTAAACGCAATACAAGAAATTCACACCGATAACATTACTTTAAAATCAGCTGATGATTCTAAATTATTTTTAAATATTGTCGCAAAAAACGTTGTTTTACAGGCCGATAATAAATCGAGTCTTGAATTGAATGTGAAAGGAGAGACAGCAAAAATTGTAATGAGTGAAAACTCACAATTGAAAGCACTAATAAACACCACTGAGTTTACTTGCGATTTATACCAAAAGACAGAAGCTAAGATTGAGGGAAATGCCGCTACGGGAGCTATTCGACTGGACAATACTGCTAAACTTACCGCTGAAAAGTTACAGATTAAAAAATTGAAAATTATTACTGAGCAGTCGTCGCTTGTAGTGTTAATGCCGAAAAAGAAATTGAAATTAGCGCTAGTGAACGATCTGAAATTCAACTGTATGGGAATCCAAAAATCGATTTACTCAAATTTAGCGACGAAGCTAAATTATTGAAAAAGAATTAATAAAATCAATAGTATCTAAAATAAAAATTCCCATTTACAAGCTGTAAATGGGAATTTTTATTTGGTACTAAATAGAACTATTCTTTAGCAGCTAAATATCTTTCGGCGTCAAGTGCAGCCATACATCCTGTACCAGCAGCCGTAATTGCTTGACGATACACATGATCTGCAGCATCTCCAGCTACAAAAACACCAGTAACATTAGTCTTAGAACTTCCAGGTGTGTTTACGATATATCCAGTTTCATCAAGAGTAATAAAGTCCTTAAAAATATCTGTGTTAGGCTTATGACCTATTGCAACGAAGAAACCTGTAGCAGGAATATCAAATTCTTCATTTGTAGTTTTATTCAGAGCTCGTACGCCTGTCACCACTTGTTCATCACCAAGAACCTCAACAGTATCATGATTCATTAAAATAGTAATATTCTCAGTTTTACGAACACGTTCTTCCATAATTTTAGAAGCTCTAAATTTTTCGCTTCTTACCAGCATAGTTACTTTTTTACATAATTTAGAAAGATAGTGTGCTTCTTCACAGGCCGAATCTCCTGCACCTACAATGACCACTTCTTGATTTCTATAGAAAAAACCATCGCAAACTGCACAAGCCGAAACTCCACCACCCATTTTTAGGTAATGTTGCTCAGATGCTAATCCTAAATATTTAGCCGAAGCTCCTGTAGAAATAATAACAGTTTCACAGTGTAATTCGATGGTATCGTTTATCCATACTTTGTGTATATCACCTGAAAAATCAACCTTGGTTGCCCATCCGTCACGGACATCTGTACCAAAACGCTCTGCTTGCGCTTGCAATCCCACCATCATTTCAGGTCCTGTAATTCCTTCTGGATTACCAGGCCAATTCTCTACTTCATTAGTAGTCGTTAATTGACCGCCCGGTTGCATTCCTTGATATACTACCGGATTCATATTAGCTCTAGCTGCGTAAATTGCTGCTGTATAACCTGCTGGTCCCGAACCTATAATTAGGCATTTTATTTTTTCGATTGTATCTGACATAGTGCTCTTCTATTTTTTTTAAAAACAGTACAAAAATAAGTTTTATTTACCGAAATACTTAAAAGCTGCAATCAGTTTTTGCTATTTGGTAATAAAAAAACCCTTTCTGTAGAAACGAAAGGGTTGCAATACTACAGCTCAAGAACTAAATTGACTGATCTTACAATTCTAATTTGAGACAAAAATTGCTCTCATTTTTCTACTGAACAATCTCATTTTTTAAAAAGAAAGATGCCTTTATCGTAATTAATAAGCTGATGCTATTTTGTAAGAATGAAGTTTTATTTTTCTAAAACTAATGATCTCTTTTGCTCTGTTTTTTTAGTTTCAAACTGATCACTAGTATTTTTAGCACCATCAGCTTTTAAGGCTTTATCACCAGCAAAAAATGTTTTGTGGTCATCTCCTAGATTTGATCCAGCCATTCTTTGGTGTTTTACACAAGCAACTCCTTTTCGAATTTCTTGTCTTTGAACTCCTCGTACATATGCTAACATTCCTTCTTTACCATAGTATCCTTGAGACAAGTCATTCATATGAAGTGCTGTTGTGTGATAAGTTGGTAATGTTATTAAGTGATGAAAAATTCCCGCCTCTTTCGAGCTGTCTTTTTGAAACGTTCTTATTTTATCGTCGGCACGATGGCACAATTCAGAATTGTCATACGAAACATCCATCAAATTATTGCGATCGTAACCAGTCATGTTTTCGCCTTCGGCTAGCATATCATCATAGGCTTGATTACGGAAGTTTAGAGTCCAGTTGAATGATGGTGAATTGTTATAAACTAATTTTGCATTGGGTATCACTTCTCTTATTCGATTTACCATGTGTGCAATTTGTTTTACATTAGGAGTTGGCGTTTCTATCCATAAAAGATCTGCTCCGTTTTGCAAGCTAGTAATACAATCTAAAACAACTCTATCAATATTAGATCCATCTTTAAATTGATACAAACCATTAGGTAGCCTTACAGGTCGTACTAATTTACCATCTCTTTTCAGCAAAACATCGTCTTCCTTAGCTGCATCAATACTTATTTCTTCTGCTTCTACGAAAGCCAAGTATTGCGAAGCCAAATCACCAGGTTCCACGCTTACTGGTAACTTTTGTGTCAAACTCGCTCCCTCTGAATCTGTACGCGCTACAATAACTCCTTCATCTACACCTAATTCTAAAAACGCATAGCGAATAGCATTAATTTTAGCAAGAAAGTCTTCATGAGGTACGGTTACTTTTCCGTCTTGGTGCCCACATTGTTTTGCATCCGAAACTTGATTTTCGATTTGGATAGCACAAGCTCCCGCCTCAATCATTTTTTTCGTTAGTAAGTAGGTAGCTTCCTCGTTCCCAAATCCAGCATCGATATCTGCAATGATGGGAACAATATGTGTCTCAAAATTATCTATTTGGTCTTGTACATCCTCTCCTTTTTCAAGTCTTCTAAACAAATCATTTAATTCGATTGCATCAGCTTGACGCAAAAAATCATAAATTTCTTTGATCAATGCTGGAACTGTTGTTTTTTCGTGCATGGATTGATCGGGCAATGGGCCAAATTCAGAGCGCAGAGCAGCTACCATCCATCCTGACAAGTAAATGTATCTTTTACTCGTTGTTTTATGATGTTTTTTGACTGCAATAATATTTTGTTGTGCAACAAAACCATGCCAAGAACCTAATGATTGCGTATAGTTTGAAGGATTATTATCATAGTCTGCCATATCTTTTCGCATGATAGCAGCAGTATACTTTGCGATATCTAATCCTGTTTTAAAGCGATTTTGAGTAGCCATTCTAGCTGCACTTTCAGGACTAATTGCGTCCCAAGTATTTCCATATTTTGCTTTTAAATCTCTTACTGTTTGTAAAGCCGAACTATAATTGCTTTGTTCTAAATTTTTCATAATTTTGCGTTAGTTATTTATATTAGTAATTAGATCCTGTTGATTGTGTCCGCAATCGCAGGATTGTTTTTTATATGTATTGGTAGGCTGGTACAGTTAAGAATTCCTCAAATTCCTCAGAGAGTACCAGTTCATCAAAAAGAGATATTGCTAAACTGAGCTTACTGTTTTTGTTATTTTCTTCACCAAGCATAGTTGTAATAGTAGCAACTTCACTAGATAAAAACTCTTTGTATAAGTCCCTATTAAATAGTCGTCCATCGTCTAGTTTGACATTATTTTTTAGCCATTGCCAAACTTGCGTTCTAGAAATCTCTGCAGTAGCAGCATCTTCCATTAAATTATACAGTGCTACCGCACCATAACCTCTTAACCATGATTCGATATACAAGATACCCACATTGATGTTCTTTCGAATCCCTGCTTCGGTTACTGTCCCTTTTGGAACCGCAACTAAATCTTGCTCTGAAACATTTAGATCATCAAGTGTAAGCTGCAGCTGATTAGAAGCTGGCATGTGCTTATTAAATTCTCCCATCGCTACTGCTACTAATGCGGGATGCGCTACCCAAGTACCGTCATGACCGTTTATAACTTCTCGTTCTTTGTCTGTTCTTACTTTTTCTAAAGCAGCTGCATTCGCTTCTTCATCATTTTTAATCGGAATCTGAGCTGCCATTCCTCCTATTGCTAGAATGCCTCTTTTATGGCAACGTTGAATTACCCGTTTTGAATAGGCATCCATAAACGGACTAGTCATGGTAACTTGATCACGATTTGGAACCACAAAATTGGAATGATTTCTAAATTTCTTTATGTAAGAAAAAATATAATCCCAACGACCACAATTCAGACCAACAATATGATTTCTCAACTCATAAATAATTTCGTCTAATTGAAAACTTGCCGTTATGGTCTCGATCAATACAGTTGCTTTAAAAGTTCCTACTGCCACATTTAGATAATTCTCTGCAAATTCGAACACCTCATTCCACCATCTCGCCTCGTGGTAATGTTCTATTTTAGGAAGGTAAAAATAAGGAGCAGTACCATTTTTTAACAATGTTTGAGTGTTATGGAAAACATATATACCAAAATCGACCAAGCTACCCGATGCGATTTGATTATTAATTAAAAGATGGCGCTCTTCTAGATGCAGACCACGAGGTCTTACTATTAAAACAGCCACTTCCTTATTTAAAGTATACGACTTGTTGCGCAAGGTATCGGTAAAAGAAATAGTCCTATGATTAGCATCTATTAGATTTTTTTGTCCTTCTATTGTATTTTTCCATGAAGGCGCAGTACTATCTTCTAGGTCTGCCATAAAAGTTTTGGCACCAGAATTCAAGGCGTTAATAATCATTTTACGATCTACTGGCCCCGTAATCTCTACTCGTCTATCTTTAAGATCATCTGGGATACCACCTGCGGTCCAATCAGAAGCCCTAATCTGCTCCGTTTCTGCGGGGAATTTAGGAAACGTACCTCTATCGAAACTACCTTGTTGGTCGAGTCTTTTAGTAAGCAAGTCTATCCTTTTTGTATTAAATTTTTCATGAAGAGCGACAAGAAAACTCAATACTTCGTCAGTTAGAATTTCAGGATAATAATTTATTACTTCTTTAGAAAAATTAATTTTTGATTGTTGTAAAAGTTTGCTTTCCATGGTACTTATATTTTTATAGTACAATGATATAAAAAAGTTTTACATAAAACAAGCGAACGTACGCTATTTTTGTAAAATAAATAAAAATGAATTATTCGCAAATAATAAGTAACTAAAACTTGATACTAAAAAAACAGATGAAAAAGGCCACTATCCCTACTTACGATCATATTTGACCCTAATGAAATAGTGAAATTTTAAAAATGAATATTATGAAGATGCCAATGAGAAAAATTTAAATACAATTGAATCGGACTAAGCAAACAACACGCAATTGAAATCATGTTGCAAGAAAAAAAGAATTGTAATGCGAAACGAACAAGAAAAACATTCAAAAAAAAAAAAAAAAAAAAAAAAAA
>CAXBGV010000115.1:0-8238 GCA_963975235.1 uncultured Flavobacterium sp.
GAGCATCGGTTTGTGGTACCGAGGGTCGCGGGTTCGAGCCCCGTCTTCCACCCAGAAAGCAAAAGCCTCTCAGAAATGAGAGGCTTTTTTTGTTTATCTACTGCAAAGAGAATTGGTATTAGATTCGTGATTTCTTGTACGTTATCAAAAAAATCGTAATTTAGTGACATAATGAGTAAGGAATAGTCGAGTTACTCCTTATTAATCAAACTAAACTAACTAAAATTTAAAAGAACTATGGGAACTTTTTTGATTACCAAAAGAAAAAATGAAGAATTTCAATTTGTTTTAAAGGCAGGAAACGGGCAAGTTATTCTTGCAAGTGAAGGCTATACAACCAAAGCAGCTTGTTTGAACGGTATCGAGTCTGTTAAGAAAAATTCGCAAGTTGATGCTCGTTTTGATAGACTAGAATCTAAAAACGGAAAACCTTATTTTAATTTAAAGGCTACCAACGGTCAGATTATTGGAAATAGCGAAATGTATGAATCAGTTGCATCTCGCGAAAACGGAATAGAATCTGTTAAGAAAAATGCTCCTGAGGCAGAAACTAAAGAGGATTTGTAACGAACAAATATATTTTTTCAAAATTAATTGATTTTGAAAAATAGCAGCATAAAAAAAGAGCTTTGAAGTAATTTTCAAAGCTCTTTTTTTAGATAATGTACAACCGTTTAGATTTTGTCTACTACAGGTCTGTTTTCTCTATTGGCAAGTTCCCAAGCAATAGTAAAAGCTAGTTTTGCTCTTTTTGCTAAAGCATCGTATTCAATTTTGTCTGGAGTATCTGATTTTTGGTGATAATCAGCGTGGACCCCATTGAAAAGAAATACCGATGGAATACCGAATTTTGCAAAATTATAATGATCAGAACGCTCATAGAAATGGTTAGGGTCTTTTGGGTCATTGTATTTTAAGTCCAAATCCATTTGAATATATTTATCGTTAGCTTCAAGACAAATTGTATTTAAATCAGATGATAAACGATCAGCACCAATTAAGTAAACATAATTATTAGTATCAACATGTTCCTTATCGCGACGACCTATCATATCAATGTTGATATCGGCAATAGTATTTGCGACAGTAAATAAAGGATTTTCAGAATAATATTGAGAACCAAGCAATCCATGTTCCTCTCCTGTTACATGAAGGAAAAGAATCGATCTTTTAGGTCCATGACCTTCTTTTTTTGCTTTTTGAAAAGCTTGTGCGATTTCTAGTAAGGCAACTGTTCCTGAACCATCATCATCAGCACCATTGTATACATTTCCGTTTTTTACACCTACATGGTCATAGTGTGCTGAAATTACTAGTACCTCATCTGGTTTCTCAGATCCTTCGATATAAGCCCAAATGTTTTCTGAATCATTAAGTCTCGATCTCCCTTTTTTATTTAAAAATTCGGCAGGAACTGCTTGATAAAAGTTTGTTGCTCCTTTAGGATAACTTAATCCCTCTTTTGTGTACTGATTAATTAAATATTCACCTGCTTTTTTTTGACCAGCTGAGCCAGTTTCTCTTCCTTCCATTTCATCTGAAGCTACAATGTAAAGATGCGTTTTTAATTCATCTGCTGTAATGCTGTTCATGAATTTAGTGGGATCTGAATTGTCTGCAGTTACAACTGCTTTCGTACCAGAGCAGGATACTGCTGCGGTAAATACTAAAAGGCCTAATAATTTTTTCATTAAAGTAATTTATAGTTGTTTTTGAATTAGCTTATTTTTTTAAAACTTCGTTTAGAAAAAGTTTCAAGTGCTCAAAGGAGCGTTTTGCTGCCGTAGCGTTGTATGCAACTCCAGTTGATTTGTCGTTTCCATATTCTGGATTGGTAAATCCGTGAACTGCATCGGCATAATAAATCATTTGCCAATCTGCTTTGGAGTCACGCATTTCTTGTTGAAAAGATGTAAGCACCTCTACAGATTCAAAAAAGTCATCGGCACCATGACACACCAATACTTTAGCGGTAATTGGTTCATTATTTCTTGCCTTGTCTTTGCCTAACCCACCATGAAAGGAAACAACTCCTTTTACTTTCAATTGCCCTCTTGCAGCTTCAAGAGCACCAGTTCCTCCAAAGCAATAGCCTATTACAACAATATTATCAGGATTGGCTCCAGCTTTTATTAATTGCTCTAGTGCTAACGAGATTCGTTTTTGATACTCTTTATAATTCGTTTTGTAAAAACCTGATTTTTTACCAGCCTCTGCGTTGTCTTTTGGGTAATTTCCCTCACCATAGATATCAGCTACGAAAGAGTAGTAGCCCAATTTAGATAAGTCTGTAGCAATGTCTTTTGATGCTTTGTCAATTCCTTTCCAAGCAGGAAGTATCAGTATTCCTGGTTTGTCCTTGCTTTTTTTAGTAGGAGCGGTAGCGAAACCATTTAAAACTTGAGCACCATCTTTGTATGCTACTGCCTTTAATTGTGCTTGTGTAGTGGTGGAGTATATTAGTAATCCGATAAATAAGTATTTTATGTTTTTCATAGCGTTATAATTTTATGTAAATATCATAAATAAACCTGAATTAATAAATTTTATTTTTAAATGAAACTACTATCAAGCAGTTATTTGAGAATAATTTAAAGATAGCCGATTGTGTTTTATTCTCCTGGATGATAATTACGTTCTGCGTTTTGTAAAACATCTTCCTTGTAAAATAATACATCTTTAAACTGTCCTTTTTGGTACATGATCGATTGGTCGTTAAAATGTACAGAATTTGGATCGCCACTATTTCCACCTGCTAGTAATGATTTAGCTTTAATTTTTGAGCCAAACTCAACGGCACACACAAAACTGTTTCCACTACTTCCATATCTTTTTAGGGTGTTGTTTTGATAATTGCTCTTGAATGCAGGCAAGCAGCCCCATAATGATGAAGCGTTAGCTATTGGTAAACTTGGTGCAGCATCATCATACGTGAGATCAATTGCACCTGTCTGTCTTTGGAACCGGTTTATGGATCCCCAAGGAATTTGCCAAGTACCAAAATTAGTATTAAGTTCATTTATGACTTCTTGCAGCTGTGGCAAAAGATCATTAGCTGTGGCAGTTTTTGCGAATATATTTGTATTCTCTACCTGATCGCTTTCACCTTCATTAGTATACGTTTTTCTTAAAATAGGGTTTAACCTAAATGCCCATTCATTGGCTAACGTTGTTGCTACTGAGTTTTCTGTGGCATAATAATTCCATTCTTTTAATAGAGCAATTGGTTCTTTTAAGGAGGAATACTTCGTACTACCATTATTAGTTTCTTGTTCGAAAGTTTTGATTAAGGCAGGTATTAAAACTTCAAAAATAGATAACTTGGTATCGTATCCATCTTGAATAATTTTATCTAAGGTGTATTTTTGACCTTGACTAAGTAGTCTCACCGCATTCACTCCCCTAAAACTCTCACCATCTGGAGCCATATAAAATGGGTAATCGGTTTTTTTAGGACTATTAGTACCAGAAACTGAAAAAGGAGTAGAGTTACAGTTTTGCAACCAGCCATTGCTTGGGTTGTATACGTGTACTGATTCTGAAACCTCATGCAGGCCTTTCCATTGTGTTGCTGATGTGGTGCCATCCATCACTTTTGACCAATCTAGTTTTGGATCTCTAATTGGCAGAAAGTTGCCATGCCAGTAAGCAATGTTTCCTCTGCTATCTGCAAATACCGTATTATTAGATGTATTTGCCTTTAAATCCATCGCTTTTGTGTAGTCCTCTAAACCTTTTGATTTAGTGCGAACCCAACTTTGAACTAAGCCGTCCATGGAGCGATTATTAGATTTTAGACTAATCCATTTTCCGTCTCTTTGTGCCATAATAGGCCCGTGCAATGTAGCATAGGTTTTAAACGTTTTTGAAATTAATTTATCGTTTTCTAAGTATTTGATGGTGATATCTTTTTCAATTACGGGTAGCAATTTGTTGTCGTATTCGTAAAAAAGTTTTTCTTTCTTTCGAACAATTTTTTCGGCATACATATCGGCCACATCTACGTTTGATGAGGTATGCATCCAACCGCAATAATCATTAAAACCTTGGTAAATGAAAAATTGTCCCCAGGTAACTGCTCCATAAACATTCAATCCTTCATCACTATGTACTTGAACTTCAGGTCTGAAATAGAAAGTAGTGTGCGGATTAATGTACAAGATCGAATTTCCCGAAGCTGTTTTGGCTGGAGCCAAAGCAAAACCATTTGAGCCAGTCTGTATTTCAGTTTCCCGTTCTACATAAGCCACTTTGTCATTATTACCAGAGTAAAATATTTTAAGTTCACCCGTACTTAGTCCTGCGGTGCTAATTGCACCAATACTTCCGTCAGTCCAAAGCAGGGGATACCAAGGTTCAAAGTGAGTCAAAAGGGCGGGTTTTACCTGAGGGTTCTTGTAGAGGTAAAAATTAATTCCATCGGCATAGCTATTTAATAACTTTTTAAGCCACGGAGCTGCTTTTTTATAATCTACTTTTGCCTCTTGTTCATCAATTAATAATCTTATTTCTAAGTCATTGTACAAAACTCCTTGCCCTTTTATCTCGGCAAGACGTCCTAGTTTTTCAATATAGTTAAGCTCAACACGTTTAAAGTCATCTTCGCATTGGGCATAAAGTAAACCAAAGACAGCATCGGCATCTGTTTTGCCATAAATGTGCGGTATTCCCCATTTGTCTCTGATAATAGTTACGTCTTGCGCTAGTTTTTCCAGACGCTTAATTTCAGTAGTATCTATCTTTTGACTTATTGCAGGAAAGCTAATACTTACTAATACAAACAACTGTAGTGTTCTAAAATACTTTTTCATTAGGTTTTAATTATGAAATTTAATTTATAAAGAAACATTTCTCTTAAAAGCGCATCCTAATTCGATCATCGAATCCGTTTTGGCAATTCCAGGAATGACATCAATTTGCTCATAGAGTAATCTTCGCATGTGTTCATGATCACGAGCGATAATCTTAATGTATAAAGTGTACGAGCCTGTTATGTAGTAGCACTCTGTTACTTCAGGGATTTTTTTTAATTCCTCGATAATTCGTGAGGAGTCTTCGTCTTTGTTTAAACTTATTCCGGTAAAGGAACCCCAATCGTAACCAATTTTTTTTTCATTAATGATAGGCTTAATACCAGTGAGGATACCTTGCTCTACTAATCTATTGATGCGCTGGTGTACCATGGTATTCGATATTTTCAAATTAGTAGCTATTCCAGAGTAGGCCATCCGCCCGTCTTTTTCTAACTCTTTAATGATTTTAATGTCAAATTCGTCTAAAATAGCGCTCATTTTATGTTTTTTTGGGTTGATTAGTTTAATTAATATAAATGTAAGTGTTATTTTTAATATTTGAGTTACCTATCTGCCTAAATATTCGAAATTTTGACTTTTAAACAATTATAATTTTTAAATTTTGACTTTTTTGTTGTCTTTATAAGTCAAACCGTTATTTTTTTGCTATTAAATTAATTAATATTTATATTTTTGTAATCTAATGTTTAAAATACAACGTCATGCAACAATCAAATACTACACTATCTTCGAAGTCACAGGAACTTATCGAAAAAGAAAATAAGTACGGAGCTCACAATTATCATCCTTTACCTGTGGTTCTAGAAAAAGGAGAAGGTGTCTTTGTTTGGGATGTAGATGGAAAAAAATATTTTGATTTCTTATCTGCGTATTCAGCAGTAAATCAAGGGCACTGCCACCCAAAAATTGTGGGAGCAATGGTGAAACAAGCACAAACATTAACCTTAACTTCTCGTGCATTTCACAACGACCAACTAGGTGTGTTTGAAGAATATGTTACTAATTATTTTGGTTTTGATAAAGTTTTACCAATGAATACTGGTGCTGAAGCAGTAGAAACAGCGGTAAAATTATGTAGAAAATGGTCCTATGAAGTAAAAGGGATTCCAGAGAACCAAGCACAAATTATTGTGTGTGAGAATAATTTTCACGGTAGAACAACAACAATCATTTCTTTTTCGAATGATGAAACGGCTCGCAAGAGTTTTGGTCCTTTTACAGAAGGATTTATCAAAATTCCTTATGATGATGCAGATGCTTTAGAAGCGGCTTTAAAATCGAGTCCCAATATCGCTGGGTTTTTAGTAGAGCCTATTCAAGGTGAAGCAGGAGTATATGTGCCTAGTGAAGGTTATTTGGCGAAAGCCAAAGCTTTATGTGCTGCACATAATGTATTATTTATTGCTGACGAAGTACAAACAGGAATTGCTCGTACGGGAAGGTTACTTGCTACCTGTGGGACTTGTTCTTGTACTAATGGTTGTGAAAACAAACCCGAAGTGAAACCAGACATTTTGATCTTAGGAAAAGCGATCTCAGGTGGAGTTTATCCAGTATCAGCAGTTTTAGCAAATAATGCGATTATGAACGTGATTAAACCGGGGCAGCACGGGTCTACTTTTGGTGGTAATCCAGTTGCAGCTGCCGTTGCAATCGCAGCTCTTGAGGTGGTAAAAGACGAAAATTTATCTGCAAATGCAGAACGTTTAGGGATAATACTACGTGATGGTTTGAATGCCATAGCTGCAAAAAATTCATTGATAAGGTTAGTAAGAGGTAAAGGATTGTTAAATGCCATTGTTATCGACTGTGATGAGGAGTCTGACTTGGCTTGGGAAATTTGCTTGAAATTTAGAGATTATGGTCTACTTGCAAAACCTACACACGGAAACAAAATTCGTTTTGCTCCACCTTTAGTGATTACCGAAGATCAAATTAAGGAGTGTTTGGTTATCATTGAAAAAGCTTTAAATGACTTTAAATAAAAGATGTAAGTTCGATACAATCCCAAAATCAGTGATATGGTTTTGGGATTTTTTTTGGTAAAAAAGTAAGTCATTACAAAAGGTAGTTCATTATTTATTTTAGCATTGTGCGATAAATAATTTAATTTTATCGTAACACAATTTACTTTTCTTACTCTAATAAGTGTTTTCTAACGTGATCAAAACCTATATTTTATGAAAAAAATTGTTTGGAGTCTACTTGCGCTCTGTAGTAATTTTGCGGTACAAGCGCAATCTATTGATAAAATCATCAATGTAAAAAAAGTCACAGAAGTCGAGAAGATTTTGGCTGCAGATGATATGGAAGGCAGGAGAGCCTTTACCTCAGGAATTGATAAGGCTTCGAACTTTATTGAGTCAGAATTTAAAAAAATAGGGCTGCAAACCTTTAATGGAGCCAAAGATTACAAGCAGGCCTTTTTTATGACCGAGTCACAAAGAAAATTAGCAACCGTAATCATAGATGGTAATGCGATCAATGCAAATGACGTAGTATCGTTTTCATACCAACCTCAATTTTCATTTTCAAATACTGAAAATATGGAAGTAGTGAAAATAAGTGCTGGAGATAAATTTGGACCTAAGTTTTATGAGTATTACAGATCAGATAAAAATCTTTTAGTTTTAGTTGATGGATCATTTAAAAAAAGTCTTCCAAACATAAAACACATGAATCAAATGGCCGCTACGCCGGGTAACAACACTATTGTTTATGTATTTGGTGTAACTAATGCGACTACTTTTACCGTCGAAGGCCAAAATGAAGTAGTCAAAAAAGCATTGAATAATGTAGTAGGAGTTTTAAAAGGAAAGACTAAACCAAATGAATACGTCATATTTTCAGGTCATTACGATCATTTAGGAATAGGTTCTCCTGAAGAAGGTGAAAAACACAATAGCACTGATTCGATTTATAATGGTGCAAATGACGATGCGGCTGGAACAACTGCCGTAATCATTTTGGCAGATTATTTTAAAAAATTGAATAACAATGAGCGCTCCATAATTTTTACTGCTTTTGTTGCAGAAGAAATAGGTGGTTACGGTTCTCAGCATTTTTCTAAACAATTAAATCCTGATGAGGTTGTGGCTATGTTTAACTTAGAAATGATCGGAACCGATTCTAAGTGGGGAAATAACTCAGCGTACATCACTGGTTTTGAAAAATCATCTATGGGTGCCATTTTGCAAAAAAATCTTGAAGGTTCTGCTTTTAAATTTTACCCAGATCCATATCCAGAGCAGCAATTATTTTACCGTTCTGACAATGCTACTTTAGCACGATTAGGAGTTCCAGCACATACGATTTCGACTTCAAAAATGGACAGTGAACCTAATTATCATAAAGCCAGCGACGAAATAGGAACTTTAGATATGGTCAATATGACCGAAATTATCAAGGCAATCGCAATTAGTTC
>CAXBGV010000116.1:0-8219 GCA_963975235.1 uncultured Flavobacterium sp.
GGATACCGTGGTTATGGAGACTTGTTTGTATTTATTTTCTTTGGTTTAGTAAGTAAAGCAAAACAAAAGATATTCCAGTTAAAAACATCAGTAGGTGTTAATATTTCGTCAGTAGGATGTGCAAGTGCGTAGATACTACCTACAATAATTCCAGAAATAGATAGTGGTAATGTGCGCAACCTAGCGGCTTCAATCCAATGTTTCATTTTTAATATTTTAGTTTAAGTTTTTTATGTTTGCAGTTTACTACTTCTAAGTGTTTGAAATAACTTTGAATTTTACACCTGAAACCATTTTAAGGTAACCATTTCTTTTCAAAGTTAGGTTTGCGTTTTTCTAGAAAAGCATTTCTTCCTTCCTTTGCTTCTTCGGTCATGTAGGCTAAACGAGTAGCTTCTCCAGCAAAAACTTGTTGCCCAACCATACCGTCATCAGTAAGATTCATAGCAAATTTTAGCATTTTGATAGCCATAGGAGATTTTCCTAATATTTCCTGTGCCCATTCGTAAGCGGTATCTTCTAGCTCGTCATGCGGTATTACGGCATTTACCATTCCCATATCCATTGCTTCTTGAGCCGAGTAATTGCGTCCTAAAAAGAAAATTTCTCTAGCTTTTTTCTGTCCAACCATTTTAGCAAGATAAGCGGACCCATATCCACCATCAAAGCTTGTTACATCGGCATCTGTTTGTTTAAAAATTGCGTGCTCCTTGCTTGCAAGAGTCATATCGCAAACAACATGCAAACTATGACCCCCACCTACAGCCCAACCTGGAACAACTGCAATAACAACTTTAGGCATAAAGCGAATTAACCGCTGCACTTCTAAAATGTTTAGTCGGTGTTGCCCATCGTCACCTACGTAACCTTGGTGCCCACGAGCATTTTGATCGCCACCACTACAAAATGAATAGACGCCATCCTTACTAGAAGGTCCTTCGGCAGAAAGTAAAACAACTCCAATTGAGGTGTCCTCTTGTGCGTCATAAAAAGCATTATATAATTCAGAAGTTGTTTTAGGACGAAAAGCATTGCGAACGTCAGGCCTATTAAAAGCTATTCTGGCAACTCCATTGCATTTTTTATAAGTGATATCTTCATATTCTTTTACCGTGATCCAATCCATTGTAATGGGTTTAAATTATTATAGTGTAAAAATAGTGCATTTTTCAGACTTTATACAACTCTCATAACATTACATTAATAAAGGTTTAATCATTAAATTATCTCTCTTATTAATTATGAGTTAATTCTCAAGCTTGTCTGGACCCATCTTTAGGATAGTTAGTCTTAATTTAGTATATTTACCTTAAGTATAACTAGTTTAACAGCAGTTAAGCACGAAAATTAGTCTCCTATGGCTTGGTTAGAGCACTATACTTCGCGAATAAAAACCAATACTACGGCATCTTTCAATTCGTATCAAGATCTGAGCTATTGGCGCGACGACATGTTTACTAATACTATGATCTTCATTATACCTGTAAGTTTAATTGCGTTGATTCCTTCCGTAATATGGGCAATCCAAGCAAATTATTTTAATGTTGTACTAGTTGACTTATGGAGTATCGCAATGGTATTTATTATTAGTTTCAAAAAAGGGATTTAGATCAAAAATCGAAAATTACTTTTCATTGCCACAATATATACACTCAGTTTTGTATTAATCTATTATACAGGACTTAATAGTACACTCTACCTATTAGTTTCTTGCGTATTGGCGGTACTAATTTATCCGTTTAAAAACCAATATTTCCCTGCAGTTATCAACACTATTATATCGTGTACATACATTTTGTTGCATCACTTTAATCTGGTAGAATTTTATAGTACCAACTTTAGCACAAATGTTTTACTGGCTGTTTTTGGAAATTTAATGTTTTTAAGTTTTTTAATTTGTTTTCTCATTCCACAATTATTCAAAGGACTGGATGATAGTATTAAAGAACGTATTTTACAAATTGAAAGAATTGAAAACCAAAATAAAATCTTACGAGAAATAACATGGATGCAATCTCATACAGTGCGAACTCCACTATCTAGATTAATGGCGCTGGCTGACTTACTTAAAGATCGCGACATTACTGAAGACGAAAAACAATTTTTAATAAAAAACATCTTAATTTCAAGTTATGAGCTAGACGCTATCATAAAAGATATTGTTGTAAAATCAGAGCGCAATAACATGGAGTAAATAAAGTGTGTTTTTTAGGCACAAAAAAAGGCTAATCTCAATACGATTAACCTTTTCATCTTTATTATTCTGTTACGAGATAAATTCCATCCTCTTTTATTTCAATTAGTTTTTCTCTATACAGAGCGCCAATTGCTTTTTTGAAAGTTTTTTTACTCATTTTTAAAACTGTCTTAATATCCTCTGGATGCGAATTGTCATTTAGTCTTAAAAAACCACGACTCGCTTTTAATTCGTTCAAAATGATATCAGCATTAGGTTCTATACTTTCATAACCTTGAATTTGCAGTGAAACATCAATTTTATTATCGGGACGTACGTTTTTAATATATCCTCTCATGCGGTCACCCGTACGAATAGAATCATCATAAACTTCGTCCTTGTATAACAAACCTTTGTACTGCTCGTTGATTATCACATTAATACCAAGCTCTGTAATGTGGGAAACTATCAAATCTACTTCCTCGCCTTTTTCGACCGTGATGTTTTCATTTTTCAAAAACTGATTGGTTTTACTTGAAGCTACTAAGCGATTTGTTTTTTCATCCATGTACAAATAAACCAAATAGCGTTTCCCTTTTTCCATTGGACGCGCTTGCTCCTTGAAAGGTACTAAAATATCTTTTTCCATTCCCCAATCCATGAACGCACCAACTTGATTAACATAGTTTACGCGTAGGAGTGCAAATTCATTTAATAATATATAAGGTTCTAAGGTAGTGGCAACAGGTCGTTCTTCATGATCTAGATAAACAAAGACAATAAGTTCCTCACCTATTTCAAACTCATTGGGAACATATTTGTTAGGCAAAAGGATATCGTGAATTCCCTCAGGATCTGTTTCGGGAGTTCCCAAAAATAATCCAACTTTAGTATCACGAAGTATTGTAAGCGTATTGTATTTTCCTATTTCAATCATTTTATTCTAATTTTCTATAGTGCAAAGGTACGAACTTTGAAAATAGTAATTAGAATGAAATCATATCATTGAAAGAAATCAATTATTTTATTTAATTTTCACTAAATTTGAGGGAACCAAAAACAATTAAAATTTTATAATGAGACTACAAAAAATCCTTTACTTGTTGCCAATGGTGCTTTTTTCACCGGTAATAAACGCTCAAGCCCAGCAAAATGACCCCGAGATCAATAAAATGGTTAGCGAAATTAAAGCTGCAAATTTAGAATCTACTGTTGTGAAACTAGTGTCGTTTGGAACTAGACATACCCTAAGCGATGCTAAAAGTAAAACACGCGGAATTGGAGCTGCACAAGCTTGGGTAAAATCAGAGTTCGATAAATATGCGCTAGAATCTAATGGTCGCTTAACTTCTAAAATAGATTATTTTACAATAAAAGCTGATGGTAGAAGAATTGCCGTAGACAGCCAACTAGGAAACGTAATGGCCACTTTAAAAGGAACTGATCCAACAGACGATCGTGTTTTTATTATTAGTGGACACTTAGATTCTCGTGTTTCTGATGTTATGAACACAACAGCAGATGCACCAGGAGCAAACGATGATGGTTCTGGAGTAGCTGCCATGATGGAACTAGCAAAAATCATGAGCAAACGATCGTATCCTTGTACTATCATTTTTGTAGCCGTAACGGGAGAAGAGCAAGGATTGTACGGAGCAAGACATTTAGCCGAAATGGCCAAAGCAGAAAAATGGAATATCGTTGCTATGCTAAACAATGACATGATTGGTAACAGTTTATCAAGTGGTACCCGATTAAGCAACAACACTAAAGTACGCGTTTTTAGTGAAACAATTCCTTATCTAGAAACGGAAGAAGAAGCTAGAATGCGAAAAGCCGTTAATAGTGATAATGATAGTCCGTCGAGACAGTTAGCGCGATATATAAAGACTGCTACAGAACAATATGTACCCCAACTTGAAGTAGAATTAGTGTACAGAAATGATCGCTTTTTAAGAGGTGGAGATCATACTCCGTTTAGTCAAAATGGATTTACGGCTATTCGTATGTGCGAGATGAACGAAAACTACGATCACCAGCATCAAGATTTACGTACTGAAAAAGGTGTAAAATATGGTGATTTACCAGAATTCATGGATTTTGATTACTTACGTAAAACAACAGCAGCAAATTTAGCTAGCTTAACAAACTTAGCTTGGTCTCCAAGGTCTCCAAAAAATGTAGGGATTGAGGTAAAAGACTTGACAAACTTCTCGACATTAGTTTGGGAAGCTCCAGAGGGAAAGACTCCTTATGGCTACCAAATTTTAATTAGAAGCACAGCTGATTCACATTGGCAAAAAACAATTTTTGTTAAAGATACTAAAGCAGAAATCGCCTACTCTAAAGATAACTTTTTCTTCGCAGTACAAGCTGTTGATGAATTAGGACACCCTAGCTTAGCCGTTTTCCCTAAACCAATACGATAAATATATTGTAAATAAGGCACCAAAACAGGTGCCTTTTTTGTTACTTAATAATAACGTTTAGACAAGTTCTTTAAAAAACTGCAATAAAATAGCATCATTAAGAAGTGTAGGTGTAAAAACTTCTAGAATTACAGGTTTGTTATTTTGCTGATACAATTTTTGCAGACCATTTTCAAGAGTTGTAACATCACTAGCAGTTATGTAATCTAGACCATACATCGCAGCTAAATGCGATGCTGTTAAACAATGTGCTGTTTCAAAATAAGTATTAAAAACAGGCGTTTCTTCATGTCCAGGTAAGATTCTAAAAATACCTCCTCCTCCATTATTAATCAATATAATTTTAAAATTTTTAGGAATATAATTGTTCCACAAAGCATTACTATCATACAAAAAACCAATGTCTCCAGTTACAAATACTGTAACTTTATTACTAGCTACAGCTGCACCAATTGCAGTAGAGGTGCTTCCGTCTATACCACTTGTGCCACGGTTACAAAACACTTCAACCGAAGGATCTATTTCGATTAGTTGTGCATAGCGTATAGCTGAGCTATTGCTAACTTGAAATTGCGAATTTTTAGGTAAACTAGAAATTACACGATCAAAAACTACAAAATCTGAAAATGGAATATGCGACAAATAAAGATCTCCTTTCTCTTTCCTAATCGTTTTTACAGCATCTAGCTTACTATAATAATCGCTTTTTATCGTAGATGTTAAAGGCAAAAAAGCATCAAAAAACACATTTGGCTCCAACTCAAAATGATTTGTCAAAGCATTAAAAGTATCATACGCGCGTAACGAATCAATATGCCAATGGTGTTTTGGTTTGTACTTTCGTAAAAAAGCTTTTATCCTTTTAGAAACTATCATTCCTCCGAAAGTAAGTAATAGCTCTGGCTGAAAATTTTCAAAATCATCAGCTGTAAAAGGCGTAATTATAGTATCTATATTATTGATAAAACTAGGATGATGCAAATTTGACGTAGTTTCTGTTAAAACGACTATCGACGGATCATTAGCGAATGCTTCTATAGTCTGCTCTTTCAATGTATTGGGATCAGCCACGCCTACAAGGATCATTTTCTTAGCTGAACTATTCCAAATATTTGCATATTTAACAAGGTCAGTTTCAGAAATTGATTGCAATTCAGGTACTAACTCCTCTATTGTACTTTGAACAGACAACGCATTTACTGTTTCATACAAAGGCTCCTCAAAAGGTGCATTGATGTGTACTGGTCCCTTTTTAAGTATAGCCGTTGCAATCGCTTGATTAATTTTTTTATCATTTTCCAGGGAAACCTCCTCAGTAAGATTAGCATTAAATAAACAATGATTGGCAAAAACGTTTTCTTGTCGAATGGTTTGCCCATCACCAATATCAATTTTACTTTGAGGCCTATCCGCCGAAATTACAATTAAAGGAATTTGACTGTAAAAAGCTTCCGCAAACGCAGGATAGTAGTTTAATAAAGCCGAACCGGATGTACATACTAGTGCGACTGGTTTTTTAGTTTGCTGCGCAATTCCTAATGCAAAAAAAGCCGCTGAACGCTCATCAGCAATACTGTAACTTGTAAAAGCAGGATTACTAGCAAAACCTATTGTTAATGGTGCGTTTCTAGAGCCAGGTGAAATTATAATGGTATGTATTCCTTTAGCGCCACAAATTTCGATAATGCTTTGCGCTAAGGGTATTTTGGGGTAAATCATGGTATCTTTTTCTGTCTTACAAAGATACAAAGATGTAAAGGTTTTTCCTTAATCTTAAATAGTTTTATTAAATTTGAAAGCAAAATTTAAGATACTAATGGAAATAAAAATTAGACCCTACCAAATAGAAGATACTCAACTCATTTTAGACATCATAAACTACAATATTGTACACTCTACAGCGCTATACGATTACAATATTAGAAGTTATGAAACTCAAAGAGAAATCCTTGCCGATAAAATAAAAAAAGGATTCCCAGTAATCATCGCAGAGCTCGATGGAGAAGCCGTTGGTTTTGGGATGTACAGTGAATTTCGTTTTAAAGAAGCAAACAAATTTACCGTAGAACATTCTGTTTATGTAAGCAACGATTTTCACGGAAAAGGTATTGGTAAAGTTATTTTAAATGAATTAATAGTTCTTGCTAAACAACAAGGGTTACACACAATGATAGGAGTCATTGATGCCGAAAACCAAAGTAGTGTAGATTTTCACGAAAAATTTGGTTTCAAAACCGTAGGAGTCATAAAAGATGTTGCCTATAAATTCGATCGTTGGCTACACTCCGTATTCGTACAATTAATTTTAGAATAAAAAGATAGGCTTTTCGAAAAATGAAAAGCCTATCTTATATTTGGTGTAAATGAGCAACTATTAGGCTGTGATCCAATCTAATATTACAGCATCAGTAGGCAAAGTTTGTGGTTTTATGACTTTCTCTAATTCTCCGTTTTTATTTATCAAATATTTTTGAAAGTTCCACTCTACATCTGAATCTTGAAGTCCGTTTTTCGCCTTTTGAGTCAAAAACTGATACATTTCGCACATGTTACTTCCTTTAACCGACACTTTTGCCATGATCGGAAAAGTTACTCCATAATTAGATTCGCAAAAAGCTGCAATTTCATTGTTGGTGCCAGGCTCTTGTGCTCCAAAATTGTTTGCAGGAAACCCTACAACAACAAAGTTAGTATCCTTGTATTTATTGTAAATAGCTTCGAGATCTTTATACTGTGGTGTCAAACCACATTTTGAAGCTGTATTTACAATCATCACTTTTTTACCCGTGAGCGTAGAGAAGTCAAATTCATTTCCCTTTAAATCTGCTACTTTAAATTGATAAATAGTCTCTTTTTCCATCGTGCTTCAGTTTTACGTTATTATTTTTAAAAAAGTAGCAAAATCGCATTAGTGTCGTACTATAGATTTTGCTTGCTCTCAAAATTAATAAAAAGATTACTTATATAAAACTCAGTTGCAACTAAAATAAAAAAGCCCAACGTCCAGTAGGAGAACGCTAGGCTTTACTAACAAAACAAACAATCGTTTATTAATTAGATATTCAGTATTGCGGCAGAAAAAATATATTCGATATTAGCTACAATTTTAGTTTTTTATTTATTCAAGAAATTGCAAATCACGTTCAAGAATTAAAATGTGTTTCAGTTAAAAAAACAATTGTTAATATACTTTAAACATCTGATTTTTAAGTATATAACACAAAAAAACATCATCTTCTCATGCTTTCCATTTTCTTGATATACGATAATTTAGAAACATTGGATTAAAAAAAACAGTACTATTTATTACAACTATTTAGTTTTTCTATAATTTACAAAAAATTAAAAACAATTAATTTAGAAAGTCGTACTAATTATGTAGTAGATAATTAGTAAATTTAGCGACTTGTAAGCATTACAGAATATGTTTACATCTAGAAAAAAAAATCATATGACTCAAGAAGAATTATTAGTATTAGTTTACAAGAAAGATGAGCGGGCTTTTACGCACTTATATGACATGTACTCTAAAAGTTTATTTTCGGTAATAAATGTTTTAGTAAAAAACAGAGAAGAAGCAGAAGATGTGCTTCAAGAAGTATTTGTTAAGATCT
>CAXBGV010000117.1:0-8207 GCA_963975235.1 uncultured Flavobacterium sp.
AGGACAATTAGGCGCAACGCACTCACAAGCTTTAGAGAACTGGTTTGCTAACACTCCAGGGCTTAAAGTAGTTGTTCCATCTACTCCTTATGATGCCAAAGGTTTGCTTAAAGCAGCTATACGTGACAATGATCCTGTAATTTTTATGGAATCAGAGCAAATGTATGGTGATAAGGGTGAAGTTCCTGATGGTGAATACACAATTCCGTTAGGTGTTGCTGATGTTAAGCGTGAAGGTACTGATGTAACGATTGTTTCGTTTGGTAAAATTATCAAGGAAGCTCACATTGCTGCTGAAGAGTTAGCAAAAGAGGGAATTTCATGTGAAATTATCGATTTAAGAACGGTACGTCCTATGGATTATGATGCGATTATTGCGTCAGTGAAAAAAACAAATAGATTAGTGGTTCTTGAGGAAGCTTGGCCGTTTGCAAGTGTCGCTTCTGAAATTACTTATATCGTTCAAGAACGTGCTTTTGATTTCTTAGACGCACCAATACAAAGAATTACAACTGCTGATACTCCAGCACCATACTCTCCTGTTTTGTTAAAGGAATGGTTGCCAAATGCTGATGATGTTATTAAAGCAGTCAAAAAAGTAATGTACAAATAATTAATACAGTTACTTAATACTATAAAAGCTTCATCTTACGTTAGTTTGATGAAGCTTTTTTTTAAAATACTACTTATGAATAAGACGCTTTTGTTTTTTATTTTATCGATGAGTTTGTCTCTTACTACTTTGTTTGCACAAACGAAAGTAAGCGGAATTATTGTTGATAAAATGAACCAGCCTGTTCCTTACGCCAATGTGGTTTTTAAGGGATCGAATCAAGGGGTGATGTCTAATGAAGATGGACGCTTTTATCTGGAATCCAATAACACTTACCAAGCATTAATTGTAACATCGGTAGGGTTTTCAGATCGAGAGATTACGTTGACTAAATTAGTGAATTACGATTTTAAAGTGCTTTTAAACGAGGCCGAAAGTTTGAAAGAGGTCGTTATTTTTACTGGAAAAACATCTAAAAAGGATAATCCTGCACTTGATATTTTAAGAAAAATATGGGAACGAAAGCGTAAAAATGGTTTGTACCAGTTTGATCAATATCAAATGGAGAAGTACGAGAAAGTTGAATTTGACATGAACACCATAGATAGTGCTTTTATGAAAAGCAAACTATTTAAGGGGATGGAGTTTGTTTTTCAGCATATAGACACCTCTGATGTTACAGGAAAAACATATCTGCCTATTTTTATAAACGAATCTCTTGCTGATGTTTACGGAAATAATAAGATAAATAAAGTAAAAGAGAAGTTAAAGGCCAACAAAAATTCGGGTTTTAGTAACAACCAGCAAATATTATCTTTCGTAAAGGATTTGTATTCTGACTACGATATTTACAATAACCACCTTACTTTTTTTGATAAAAGTTTTACGAGTCCGCTTTCAAAAACGGGTATCGATGTGTACAATTATGTTTTAAGGGACAGTGCGTTTATTGATAATAAATGGTGCTTTAATATTTTATTTTATCCGCGACGTAAAAACGAACTTACTTTTAAAGGCGATTTTTGGGTGAGCGATACCACCTTTGCAATCAAGAAAATTAATATGGCGGTTACAAAAAGTGCTAATATTAACTGGGTAAAAGATATTTATATAGAGCAAGAATTTGAGGTACAAAATGATTCGGTTTTCTTGCTAACAAGAGATTACATGATGTCTGACTTTGCCTTAAATAAAAAAGAAGATTCTCGTGGGGTTTATGGTAAGCGAACTACTTTGTATCAAAACCATCAGTTTAATATTGAGAAGCCTATTGCCTTTTATAAGGAGGAGGTGAATTATATTGATAATGATGTTTATAATAAAAGCAATGAATTTTGGGATGAGAACCGCTTTGAGAATCTAAACAAGGATGAGCGTGGGGTGTATCAAATGTTAGATACCTTACAAACCGTAAACAAATTCAAGCAGTTGTATAATGTGGTCTCTATATTAGGAAGTGGATATGTTCAAGTAGGTAATTTTGATTATGGTCCTATATTTTCTTCTTTTGGTTACAATCAAGTAGAGGGCATACGCTTAAGAGTAGGAGGAAGAACTTATTTTGGGCCTAATGATGCGTGGCGTCTGCAGGGTTATACCGCATACGGATTTGATGATGATAAGTTTAAATATGGCTTGTCTGGGAAGGGGATGGGCGGTAAGAAAAGAAGAATTATACTTACGGCAGGAAATAGGAGAGATATTGAACAAATAGGCGCGAGCTTAACGACTACTAACGATGTTTTAGGCAGGAGCTTTGCTTCGTCGTCCTTATTCTCATCTGGAAGTAATGGTAAGCTAACGAATATTAACCTCTCTAATGTTGGGATAGAAATTGAGCCAATCAAAAATTTGACTTTTCAAACTGGATTTTCTTATCGAACATTAGAGTCGGCATCTGATATTTTTAGTCTTGATTATTATACTGATGCGGCACGTACCAATACTAAGAGTGATGTAAAGCAGTCCGAAATTAATTTCCAGATTGAGTATACGCCCAACCGAAAAACAATAGGATATGGAGTAGAGAGAAGTTTAGTTGATAGCCCATACAGCCGCTTTTTTGTAAATTATAGTCAAGGTTTCAAGGGATTACTCGATAGTGATTTTCAATATGAGAAAATACAGTTGTACTACAAGCAGCCTATAATTATTGGTCCCTTAGGGCGTTCTAATGTTATTGTAGAGCTGGGTAAAACTTTTGGTACAATTCCTCTTGGTTTAATGAATGTTATACCAGGTAATCAAACGTATTTTAGTATCGAAAACACGTTTAGTAACCTTAATTTTTATGAGTTCGTAACAGATCAGTATGCGACCTTGCAATGGGAGCATAATTTTGGAGGACGTTTGTTTGGTAGAATTCCTTTTATGAGAAAACTAAATTGGAGAGAAATCATAGGAGCTCGATCTGTGTATGGGACTATCTCGGATGCTAATAGAGCCATTAATGCTTCGGGCTTAAACTATGTCGCTCCAGAGAGGATCTATTGGGAGTATAGCGCAGGAATTGGTAATATTTTCAAGGTTTTTCGTTTAGATTTTGCTTGGAGAGGGAATTACTTAAACAATCCAGAAGGGCAAAATTTCACCATAAAAGGCTCGTTTGGTTTTTACTTTTAACTTATGAATTAGTAGTTAGAGAACTGCAGTAGGTATTAATGTTAAATATTTTTGTAATAAAAGGGTATTTAAGTTACTTTTGCATCCAAATTAAATGAACTTTAGACAATTATTAAAATGACTGCAGACAAAATAAAAACTTTCGATGTCTTGATCGAAATCCCTAGAGGAAGTAGAAATAAATATGAATATGATTTCGAAATCAAAAGAATGCGTTTTGATAGAATGTTATTTTCTTCGATGATGTATCCAGCTGATTATGGGTTTATTCCAGAAACACTTGCTTTAGATGGTGATCCGTTAGATGTTTTAGTTTTATTGACAGAGCCAACTTTTCCTGGTTGTGTAATGGAGGTAAAACCTATTGGAGTTTTTCACATGGCAGACGATAAAGGACCAGATGAGAAAGTAATTTGTGTACCTGTTTCTGATCCTATTTGGAATTCATTGAATGATCTATCAGATATGAATCCGCATTTAATAAAGGAGATTGAGCACTTTTTTCAAGTATACAAAGATCTTGAAAACAAAACAGTAGATGTAGGTGGTTGGGGCGATGTTAATGAAGCAACTGCAATCATCGAGAAATGTACTGAGCGTTTCAATGCAATCGAAAACAAACCTGCTGGTTTATTCAGTATCAAATAATTATTGGTTTAACCAATTACAAAAAGCAATATTCTTAATTGAATGTTGCTTTTTTGTTTTTATAAGTCTGGATCATCAGATGCCCTTTTGTTTCTACAATGTTTTCTGTAATGAGGTTCATCCTGTACATTGATTTGAAGGTTTAAGATGTACCCAGTGCCTTAAATGGTGTTGTAGTGTAAAACTAAATAAAGCCTCAAGGAAATGAGGCTTTATGTGTGTCTGGTTGTAAATGGTATTAATAAGCTCGAAAGTTATGTTCTAAAACAATCCATTTAATTCCGCATCAATTTTAGTAATGATATTACCTAAGTCCTCTGGATTATCGACGAAATTGATGTTGTCTACGTCAATAACTAATAACTTTCCACGATCATAGGTGTGAATCCATGCTTCGTAACGTTCGTTTAATCTGCTCAAATAATCAGTTTTTGCTGTATCATAATAAAAATGTCTTATGAAATTGAGGCGTTTTGTTTAGAATGAATGGTTTGTCTCTTTATTATAATCATCATGTCAAACTGCAGTTAGACTAAAAAATATTCTCGGACAATTTTTAGTCAAAATAAAGTAAGAGAAAAAAAATAATTATGAGAGAATTTATCTTTATATTTAATTATTGTCCGGTCTATATTACTTTTGATCTCTCAGCTGAATAGCTTAGTTAATAGAACTCTAAGTGTATAGTGTCAGGATTAATTGTTATTTTATTAGATAACAACGCAAGTTTGATTGTCACAGGGAGTGCTATGATGAGAAAGCCTACTGGGAGCGAACTTATGATAGTTACTGATGAACGATTTTAAAAAAGTTATGAAAAAAATATTTACAATATTAGTATTTGCAATGAGTTATTTGGTCTTTTCGCAAGTAAAGCCTGGTAATAGTTCAGATCTTTGGGTGTCGTATCAATTGAACTACAAAAAATTTGCAACCGAAGCACCCTCTGAAAGTACAAATGCTATATTGATTGTTACAAATCAAGGTTCATTGTTTACTTTCGAGGCAATGATGAACTTTGATAAAATACAACAAGAAAGAGAGCTCACAGAGGCTGATGTGCTTCTCAATAGATCATCCTTTTATTTTTTGATAAAGACAAATGGAGACTCTACAGAGCATTATGAGAATATTGGAAGTGATGCATACAAGTTCAAAGAAAATCTTAATCACAATTGGAAACTAATCAAACAAGATACTATTGTTAGTGGTTATGTTTGTAAAAAAGCAACGGTAAACTATGCAGGTAGAGACTGGAGTGCATGGTACAACCCAGACATACCAATTACAGTTGGTCCCTATAAATTTCATGGATTACCTGGATTGGTAATGATGCTCAAGGATACAGAAAATGTTTTTAGTTTTATTGTAAATGAGGTAAAAAAAGGAGATTTTCCTATTGATTCAAAAACTGAAAATTTTTTTGTAAAAAAGAAGGATAGAAAATTTGAATATATCGACAAAGATGAATTTTACAAAACCAGAAAAAAATTTAGTGAAATGTCTCTTAGTGATAAAATTAGATTTATGAATCGTGCTGAAATCGCTGTACCAACTTTAGTTGCCGTAGGAGAAAATGGTGAAAAATCGAGATTAAATGCAAAACCCAAAAATAAAAATTTCATAGAACGTTTCGAATGATTGTAAAAAAGCATAACAATCTCTTCTTCTTTATTTTTTTGGCATTCCTAATTGGGATGCCTTTTTTTGGTTATTCACAAGTGATCGAAATTGAAGGAACTACATTCGGTAATAATAATATACCCATATCGAGTTGTACTATCGTTGCTAGTGATTCTGAAAATGGTAGCAATATTTTAGCCTTTAAAAATTCAGATGCAAGTGGAAATTATAAATTAATTTTAAGTAAAGAAATTAAATTAGATAGTATTTGGCTAATAATTAGGCATATTTCATACGAAACTATTCGTCTAAAAATACCGCTCAAAAGTGCTAAGCAAGATTTTCAAATGAGTTTAAAAATACAAAATCTTGATGAGGTTCTTATAAAGAAAGATAGGGTTGTAACCATAAAGGGAGATACAATTACCTATAATGTCAATGGATTAAAAGCTAAGAAAGATTATACGATCGAAGAGGTTATTAAAAGGATACCTGGGGTAAATATAAGTGAAAGTGGGCAGATAAGATATCTTGATAAACCTATCAGTCATTTATATATTAATGGTTTAGATTTACTAGAAGGAGGCTACTCTATTGCAACACAAGGAATTCCTGCTGATGCTGTACTAGAAATAGATGTAATGAAAAAACATCATCATGAGCGCATTGATATTGGTAGAACCGAAACGGATAACGTGTCATTTAACTTAAAAATTAAAGATGATGTTGGTTTGTTATTTGGTAGTTTAAAAGGTGATGCGGGAGTGCCATTTTTAACGGGAAAATTAGATGCCACACCAATTTATTTTAAAGATAAATTTCAAAATATTAGTAGTGGTAAATTAAACAATACGGGTAAAGCGCTTCGTGATATTGGTAATGATTTAGCTTCTGGTAACATAAATCTAGGAGGGCTTATGCTAGAAGAAACTCACGTTATTAAAGTGCCAAATATTAATGGAGTTGCTATCTCTGAAAAGTATTGGCTCAATAACGACTCTTATGCAATAACTAATGATGCTTTGCACAAAGTTAATGATTCAACTATTGTAAAATGGAATTTTAACTATGTTAACGAACTAAGCAAAATAGAAAATAATTTATCAAGTACTTTTTTGTCTAATAATGAATCGAGTAGTGTTATAAATAAAAGCCGAAATCAATTAAAAACGGAACGTTTCAAAGCTAGCGTTAATCAAGAAATTAACAAACGTAATTTATATTTAAAGAATAATACTAGTTACAGATTTGCAAATGATGTAGGGATTGAAAGTGTTATGATTAACGATAACTATCTTGAATCAAACTATTTGCAGAATAATTTTCAATTCAGTAATAGCACTAGTTTGAAAACTTTAATTGGTAAAAAAAACATATTACAAAGTGGACTACTTGCGCAATATGAACAAAATAAAGAAAAACTTAGTGTGACACCTCCAGTTTTTGAAACCTTAATAGGAAGTGGTAATGGTAGTGGCGCTACTTTACAAGATGTTTCTGTTAGCAAAATTAACTTAGCTGGTTTTGCCCAATACGATTTTAAATTATTCAAAACAGAATGGAATCTAAATCAGAAACTAAAATATAATAATTTTAGATTTGATAGTAATCTAAAACAAATTTCAAATGCTACAGACCAAAACTTTCCTTTAGCAAGTGACTTTGATTATCAAAAAGTTGAAACAACGACTAAACTTAATTCAAAAATAAATATAGGCAAAGTAAAGTTTTCCTGGGGTCTATCAGCGGACTATATTAAGTTAAATTCTATTGAGAACAATAGCACTAATATGGAAATAAGTGATTCCTTTTTATTTATCCAGCCCAGTATATCTGTTAAATATAGTTTTAATACAAAATGGAATTATGCTGTTAGTTATGATTTAAATAATGACATATCCAATTTTTCACAGCTTTATACGCCTGTAATTTTAACTAGTTTTAATGCATTAGTTCATAATCCAAATTTTGTTAACACTACTAGAATAAATTCATTTGCCTCCTACATAAATTATAATAATATTCTAAAAAGTTTTTTTTTAAGTTTAAAAGGTAGTTTGAATCAAAACAAATCCGACGCTACATTTTCAAATGAGTTAAACAGCGATGGTTTTATGGTTACAGAAGTTATAAAACAGCCTAATTCTTTAAAAAATTATGGTTTTACTTTATATGCAACAAAAGGTTTTTTAGGTTCTTTTAAAACAGAGTTGACATATTCTTATAATATTAGTAAAAACCAATTGTTTTTTAATGATCAATTTCTTGATGCATTTAATAGGAGGCAAAGTGTAGATTTTGGCTTAAGTTGGGATAAAGGTAGTTGGTTTACGCTTGATTATAAAGCTAAGTTTAACTTTGGAAAGTCAGCTACTACAACTAATGAAATTAAAAACTCAATTCTTTTTCAGAATTTGAATTTGGATATATATACCACTAGTTCTACACGAATCAATTTTGGTTTAGATTCGTCTAGAACAGCAACTTCAAAAAGCGATACCAGTGATCAAAACACGCTTTTTAATATGTCTTTTCATTACAAACCTTCTAAAAAAGTAAATATTAATGCCTCTTTAATTAATGTTTTTAATACACAATTTTTCACAACAACAAACAGTTATTTTAATTTTGTCAATGTTTATCAGTTTTCATTGAGACCAAGACAATTTACTATAGGATTCAACTATTCATTGTAGGCTTTTTTATCTAAAACAAACCATGCAACTCCGCATCGATTTTAGTGATAATATTCCCTAGATCT